>NZ_JAVRCL010000015.1:0-75508 GCF_034530775.1 Nostoc sp. DedSLP04
ATCGCTGAAATTCCTTTGCCGTATACATTTACCATTTTCGGATAAGTCTATTGAATTCAAGCAGTGGTTAGGGTGGAGTAAAACCCAGATTCTTGAACAACGTAGAGACTTGTGTGTACACCGTAGGCTTGCGGGGAGGGGAACGTTTGCGTTAGCAAATGCGGGGTGGGGTTCTTTGTTTTTTATTTATGCAAGAGGTCTATTGTCGAGACGGCGATTCATCGCGTCTCTTGCTTGCGTTAACCTAACATTTGTCTTTTAACAAGAGCATGGCCAGATTGCACATCAAACCAGTGAATATCTTCAGGGGGCAATGCTAATGTAATATCCTCATGACTCCAATTTTGGTCTGTTGGCAACAAAGCACGTACCGTAATCGCTCCAGTTTGTGAACCCTCAACCTTGACACTGACCAAATAGTGCATACCCAAGTTTTCCACTAAAAACACTTTCCCTTGAATAGTCTGGGTATCACCTGGTTGAGCTATGCGGACATTTTCGGGGCGGATTCCCAAAACAATTTGCGGTGGTACAGTTGGTATATCTGGAAGAAGCACTTGGAAGTTACCCAAGAGCGCATATTGTCCCTTACAAGGCAAAGTTAGCAAATTCATTTGCGGACTACCAACAAATCCAGCCACAAATAGATTAGCTGGATGGTTATAGATGCGGTCAGGCGGGTCAAGTTGCTGGACATAGCCATCGTTGAGCAAGGCAACTTTTGTAGAGAGCGTCATCGCTTCGGTTTGGTCGTGGGTGACGTAAACAACTGGCACTTTTTGGGCTGCAAAAATTTGCTTGATATCGGCTCGGACTCGTTCCCGCAGCAGTGCATCCAGGTTACTTAAAGGTTCATCCAGCAGGTAGACATCGGCATTACGCACCAAAGCACGACCGACAGCAACCCGTTGCCGTTGACCTCCAGACATTTGACCAGGCTTACGGTTCATTAACTCTGCTAATCCTAAAACTTCTGCCACTTCTGCCACTCGCTGTTTAATTTCTGTCGGTGGTACTTTTTTCAGCTTCAGTCCAGAAGCGAGGTTTTCGTACACCGTCATGTGGGGATAGAGTGCATAGCTTTGGAATACCATTGCAATATTGCGATCGGCTGCTCGCTTATAGGTGACATCCACTTCCCCGATTTCGATCTGACCGCGAGTCGGTTCTTCAAGACCCGCAATCATCCGTAGAACGGTGGATTTACCACAGCCAGAAGGGCCAAGTAAAGTGAGAAACTCATGGTTATCTACAGTTAAACTAACGTCTTTGACAGGGACGACTTTAGGACTGTAGGTTTTATTCAAGTTTTTAAGTTCGAGTTTAGCCATTTTTCATTTGTCATTTGTCATTGGTCATTTGTCATTTGTCATTTGTCATTTGTCATTGGTCAGAAATTATTATTCTCTCCTCTGCTTCCCCTGCTCCCCTGCTCCTCGGTCACTGAGCAACTTGCCTTGAGCGAAGTCGAAAGGAGTCGAAGTGCTGCTCCTCCTTGTCCCCTTATCCCTTGACAGCACCAGCGGTAAGACCTTGGACAATCCGGCGCTGGAAAAACAAAACTAGTAAAATTAAGGGTAATGTTCCGATGACAGTTGCAGCAGCGATCGGGCCATAGGGAATTTCATATATTGTTGCACCACCCAACTGAGCCGCAGCAACGGGAATTGTCTTCAACTCTTCACGCGTCATAAACGTCAGAGCAAAAATAAACTCGTTCCAAGCAAAAATAAAGGTAAGGATTCCAGTAGTTACTAAGGCGGGAAGGGTCATGGGCAATACGATTTGCCATAGTAGTTGAAAGGTGTTGTAGCCATCGACCCTAGCAGAATCTTCCAAGTCTTTTGGTAATTGTTCAAAAAAGCTTTTAAGCACTAAAATTGTTAGCGGCAAATTAATCGCAGTATAGGGTATAATTAGCGCCAGATAATTATTGCCCAATTTCAGCGCTTGGATAATTTCTAATAATCCTAAGAACAAGAGAATTCCAGGAAATAAGGTAACAATTAAAATGCTGGCGAGGATAACTTTTTCACCCCAAGGGCGTAACCGTGCCAGAGCATAAGCCGCAGGTGCGCCGATCGCTAAAGCTACAGCGGTAGAAGTAATCGACACAAAAGCGCTGTTGAAGATGTAGCGCCAAAATGGACGACGAGTAAATAACTCAATGTAGTGATTGAAAGTGAATCGTGTGGGGAAATAGACGGTAGGAACGGCGGCAATATCGTCATTTACTTTAAACGAGGTCAGCAATTGCCATAAAGCTGGTGCTAGGCTAAATAGCACTATTAATACAACTATGATGAACAGCAAGATTTTTTTCAGAGAAAACTTGGTTACCCCTGTTCGTTTTGGAGTCGTTGGAACTGCTTGGGGAGTTACACTCATGGCTTAAATGGCTCCTGATGTTTTGGCACGATATTTGTTAAGCAAGAAACTAGCGATCGCCACCGCCGCAATTAATATTAAAAATGTCACTACTACTAGGGCTGCTCCATAACCAAAATCTAAGTAGCGCATCACCGTGGAGTAAATGTACAATGACACCACTTCTGTAGCGCCACCAGGGCCACCCCCAGTCATCACAGCAATCAAGTCAAAAATTCCGAAAGCTTGAGCAAACCGAAATAGCACTGCAATTAATATCTGCGGCAGCAGTAATGGCAGGGTAATATTGCGGAAACTTTGCCAAGCAGTTGCTCCATCGACTGAGTAAGCTTCATAGAGGTCTTTTGATATCGACTGCAACCCAGCCAGCAACAGGATACTGATAAACGGCGTAGTTTTCCAAACATCAGCAAAAACCACTGCGATCGTCGCTAGCGTTGGCTCTCCTAACCAATTAATCCCAGTCTTAATCAGCCCCAAGCGCAGCAGAATATCATTCACAACCCCAAACTGATCGTTAAAAATCCAAGCCCACGCTAGACCAATCAAAGCAGTAGGCAAAGCCCAAGGGATAATGGCAGTTGTACGCACTATGCCCCGACCAACAAACGCCTGATTGAGAACTAGGGCAATCCCCAGTCCTAGCAACAGTTCTGAGATTACGGATGCTGTTGTGAACACGGTTGTCGCCCACAAACTCTGCCAGAAACGACCATCACCTGCCATCCGCACATAATTTTCCAAACCAGAGAATACAGGTTGTAACTCTGTTCCCAAATTTCTAGTAAATACGCTTAACCAAAATGCTCGTAAAATCGGGTAGGCAAATACAAACAACAACAGCAGCAATGCTGGTGTTAATAAAATCCAGGCTGTCTGTTGTTCTCGATTTCTTAGTGTATGTAAATTTGTCATTTGTCATTTGTCATTTGTCATTGGTCATTTGTCATTGGGAACTGGCTATGTAATTCTTCTCCCCCTGCTCCCCTGCTCCCCTGCCCCCCTGCCCCTCTGCCCTCTGCTCCCCTGCTCCTCTGCTCCCCTGCTCCTCTGCCCCCCTGCCGCCAGCAGTCGGCGCGTTTCGGCAGCAGCAGCTTGCATTGCTCGTTCAGGATTCATTCGACCGGATAAGGCGGCGCTGAGATAACGCTGTAAAATATCTGATGTTTGAGCATATTGCGCGATCGGTGGACGTAAAACTGCATTGTCTACGACTTCTAATAACTGCGGATAGTGGGGGTATTTAGAAACAATTCCTGGGTCTGTAAACAGTTCTCGGCGACTGGGCACATAACCTGCACTGAAAATAAATCGGCGCTGTGCTTCCCGACTGGTAAAATACTGAATTGCTTTCCAAGCTTCTTCAGGATGTTGAGAAGATTTCGCAATTCCTAAACCCCAGCCCCCAAGACAAGCCGCTCCCGTCTTCCCAGGAGCATGAACCATCGGTTTAATTGCAATTTTGCCCCGGATTGGCGAATTTTCTGCTTGGGCTAAAGGCCATGCATAAGGCCAACTGCGTAAAAACGCTACTTGACCACTTTGAAACAAACGGCGGGTGTCTTCTTCTTGATAGGTTGTGACTCCAGGCGGAGAAACGCCTTCGCTGATGGTACTACGTAGAAACTCAATGGCTTTTAATGTTTCTGGTCGATCTAGTCCAACTTCAAGGGTGTCGGGTTTAACCCAGAAGCCACCAAAGCCATCGAGGACTTCCGCAAACATCGCCACAAGTCCTTCATATTGGCGACCCTGCCAAACATAGCCCCAATTCACCTGCTTTTTCTTCTGCAAAACTTGGGAATTTCTAATCAAATCATCAAAGGTTTCTGGCGGTTGCAATCCTGCTTGTTTGATTAAATCTTCCCGGTAATAGAGCATTCCCACGTCGGAACGCACTGGAATGCGGTACAGCTGGTTTTGATAACGTCCCCCTTCTACATCCTGGGGTGAAAATGCTGCCAACTCTTGTTTAGAAATACGATCGCTTAAAGGTAACAACCATCCAGCAGCAGCAAACTTGGATGTCCAAATGACATCCATATTGATCAGGTCATAAGGGGATTCACCCAAGATAAAAGATGAGGTATACAGGTCTTCGAGCAAATTTGTGGCATTGGGCCCTTCAACTAGGTTAATGCGAATACCTGGGTTCTCAGACTCGAAGTCTTTAATCAAACCCTGCCTCCAAGGTTGGGCATCAGGGGCAGTCATTAACAAATTGAGGGTAACTGGTTGCTGCGAAAGTGCTACCCAACTGAACAATATAATGCTCAAGAGAGTTGCCAGGAAAACCCCTATATGCAAATAACTTTGTTTTTGGATGAATTTTTGTATGTTAATTGGCTTTCGGTACAACATTATCAATGTAGCGATCGCTAGTAGTAATTCTTAGGAAATAAAAACATAAAACATTTCCAAAAAGATTATTTCGTATTATTTTTTTACGGTTTTTTATAAGTAAAATTAATTTATCGAACAGAAGTTAGAATTCTTCAATAGAGAAAACATCAAGTTTGACGCTTTGTCTTTTGACAGCGATCGCAACTTCACTTACAGTTCCGCACTAGAGGAGTTTTGAGTACTAAGTAAAGAAGAAAAGAAAAAATTTCTTATTACTTCTTCAAAATCTTTATTCGGACACTCAGGACTCATAACTCAGAACTCGGAACTTTTTTTATGGTAGATTTGTTGCTGATCGCAATCCTGGGGTTCCTGGGGAGTTTTGGACACTGCTTTGGGATGTGTGGCCCGCTAACAGTGGCATTTTCTCTGTCTCATCAGCCGAAAAGTCCAAAAACAGTCTCCTTGGGACGGACATTAACCTTAGAAAAGCCCGATACTTGGCAACAGCAATTAAAATTTCATATTTTGCTAAACCTGGGGCGGATGTTGAGCTATGCTCTAGTCGGTGCTGGCATTGGGGCGCTAGGTTCGGTATTGCTGCAAGGTGGACAGCTAGCGGGTGTTGGCAGCGACTTCCGGCGCTGGATGGCAATTCTGACTGGTGTGATGTTGATTTGGTTTGGCTTAGGACAAGTAAAACCCGGTTTACTCCCGCGTATTCCCGTATTACATCCCCTATTGCAAGGTAGTTTACACGATCGCCTCAGCAACGGAATGGTTAAAGTTTCCTTAAAAACCAAATGGTGGACGCCAATGCTTTTAGGGATGACTTGGGGTTTAATGCCCTGTGGTTTTTTGTATGCTGCCCAAATTAAAGCCGCTGAAACTGGCAATTTATGGATGAGTACAGCTACTATGCTGGCTTTTGGCTTGGGAACCTTGCCGACGATGCTAGGTGTAGGCGTTTCCACATCTTTGGTAAGTAAAGACAGGCGCAGTCAATTGTTTCGATTAGGCGGTTGGGTAACACTCACCATTGGCGTTATCACCTTGCTGCGGACTGGTGACACAATGGTAGATTACACCGGACACACCGCCTTAATCTGCTTAATTTTGGCCTTAATTGCGCGTCCGATTAGTGGCTTGTGGGCTTCACCACTGCGTTACCGTCGTGGTTTAGGTGTGGGATCTTTTGTGCTTTCTGTGGTTCACACCTTCCACATGATAGAACACTCATTGCAATGGAATTTTGCCGCCTTTTCGTTTCTGCCGCCAGAATTTCAGTGGGGGATGGCTGCGGGTGCTGTAGCATTGGTATTAATGTCCCCCGCCGCTTTTACAAGTTGGGAATCGTTGCAAAAATCTTTGGGCAAGCGTTGGCGACAGATTCATCTATTGGGTGTGCCAGCCTTGCTCTTGAGTGCCATTCATGCTGTGTTGATTGGTTCCCATTATCTGGGTTCCTTGCAATCAACTTGGGGAAATAAATTAGCGGCAGTACTGATGGTAATTGTTACTCTCAGTGTCTTGCTAGTGCGCTCGCGCTTTTTTTGGTCAAAGTTAGCCGTAGAAAAGTTTTATGTTCCCCCAACCAAATCGCGGTAAATCATCTTTATTTTCTGGCTCCGTTTCAACGAGTCAAAAACAGAAGCGTTACCCCCTCAAAGGCATTTTCTGGAAAAATCAAGGAACAATAAAGTATTTATTATTCTTGAGTTGCTTAGTTATATCAATAACTAATCTTTACCCTGCTTTTGCTCATAAGGTGGAAGTAGCCTCAGATGTTGGCGGCACTCTCCACATTGAACCAAATGATAATCCCCGTGCTGGAGAACCAAGCCAAGCCTGGTTTGCACTTACCCGCAGAGGTGGAAAGGTGATTCCTCTGTCACAGTGTAATTGTCAGTTGGCTGTTTATGCCGAACCTTATGCAGCCAAAGAGCCGCCGTTATTAGAACCACAGTTAAAACCTGTGGCAGCCGAACGCTATCAAGGCATCCCAGGTGCAGAAGTTGTCTTTCCCAAGCCAGGTATTTATGAGTTGCAACTAAATGGAAAACCTGTTTCTGGGGCAAGATTCAAACCCTTTGAATTCAAATTTGAAGTGACTGTGGCAGGAGGCGGGTCTACACAAAATACACAAAATCTGCGAAATGTCAATGGTGATTTAGTAGAAGGTCAATCTCAACAATTACCAACTTGGGCGATCGCACTGCCAATTCTCGGATTTATCGGCATCTTAGTTGTCGTACTGCGAAGCATGAGAGGGGGTAGCGAGTGAGTGTTCTCACATAAAATCTTGTCGTTATAGCGTTTCCTAAATAAGACCTTAGTTCGATAAACCTCCCCCTGCCTTGAACTAAAGTTCAAGTCTGTCCCTCTCTGAGTCGGAGAGGGATGGTTTTGTGTAGTAAAACCTCTTAGAGGTTTCAATATTTACCAGAGTTAGGCGGTTACTACATGAGCCGTCGAACTTTTTTAATTTACTGTCAACTAGCTTGGCTAATACGCCGTTGTAACTCGATTTCAAATTCCTCATCAGTGCGAGTGATGACTTTTGGTCGTTGGTCTAACCTGTCCATTAAAATATGGAATGCTTCGGTGTCCTGTGGATGATATCTAACCCAATCTCTTAATTCATTATCTGACATGGCTTGATAATCAGGTTTAGTCATGGAAATCAAGCTCACCATTTGGATATATCTCTATTTGTATTGTGTCTCGAATTAAAACGTATATGCGCTTTGTTCTTTCGTCCAGTCGCACTACGTTGATAGGCTGAAACATATTACTTGCTCTCACACATCTACTGTAAAACGCTCTCAACTGTTCTGTTGTTGGTTCCATCTAGACTCCACTCTCAATAAAGCTATCAAGTAAGTCGCTAAGGCATTGAGCTGAGATGCACAACTTTCACGTCGCGCATCTCGGCTCAATGCCATCAAGTCGAATGATGTCGCTTCTGGTGCCACTGCCACGCGTCAGCGACGATATCTTTGATGGATGGATACTGAGGTTGCCAGCCTAAGACTGTTCTGGCTTTATCGCTGGTGCCAATGAGAACTGGGGGATCGCCAGGACGGCGATCGCGTTCTTCTACTGGTATCGAAGTTCCTGTCACTTCTTCGACTGCGGCTATGACTTCTCTGACGGAGAAACCGCTGCCATTGCTCAAATTAAAAACTTCGCTATCGCCACCTTTTAATAAATATTCCAATCCCAAAATATGGGCATCTGCTAAGTCGTTAACGTGAATATAATCACGAATACACGTACCATCGGGCGTGGGGTAATCAGTGCCGAAAATTGAAATGGATTCTCGTTTCCCTAAAGCTGTCATTAGCACCAAGGGAATTAAATGGGTTTCTGGGTTGTGATCCTCGCCTAGTAAGCCATCGGGATTAGCACCAGCAGCATTGAAATAGCGAAAACGCACTGATTGCAAACCGTAAGCAACATCAAAATCAGAGAGAATCCTTTCTACCATCAGCTTTGTCGCGCCATAGGGATTAATCGGATTTTGGGGATGAGTTTCTGGAATGGGCACGAATTCTGGTACCCCGTAGGTGGCACAGGTAGAAGAAAAGACAAATTTCTTTACAGATGCTGTCAGCATCGCTTCTAACAGGGTCAAAGTACCAAGGACGTTATTGCGGTAATATTTGGCCGGATCGCTCACTGATTCTCCTACGTAGGCATAAGCAGAAAAATGCATAACTGCGGCAATATCATGGGTTTTAAATACACGATCGAGCAAGGCGCGATCGCTTGTGTCCCCAATTATTAGTTCTACCTGTAAAATCTCTTCTACTAGATCGCGATGTCCATAGACCAGATTATCAAGTATGACAACGCTATAACCCGCTTTCTTCAAAGCAAGCACTGTATGAGAACCAATATATCCAGCTCCCCCCGTTACCAGAATAGTAGGCTTTCCAGGCGACATAGTTTTTCCTTTTGAGTAGATTACTTAATTAATTTAGTTTACCGGTACTAGATTACTCTTCTGGAAAATTATAAATAATAGACGCAGTGTCAAAAAATTGCACTAAAATCACTACGACGGTAGTCATTGGGTGTGAGGTTTGAGAAATTTTAAGTCAAACAGTACGATTACAATTTGACAATAAAATAAATCCATTTCCCGAAACCTCTAGGTTGAACCTTACGGGTGACGTTTATAACGTCGCTATCAGTAAGAAGTCGCCAGTTGTTTTATGTATGGTTTCCCTGCATGGCAGTCTTTTCTGGGGGCAACCCCAATCGAAACGGACTGCCTCTCCTGACGGAGACGCTACGCGAACACCACCACACTGGCTCACTGCACCAGAAAATTTGAGAGTTAGTCTATGTTTCTATTGTTAAGCCGGGTACTGCTGTGGCTGCTGATTGGCACTATCGTTTATTCTCTGTTCCAGCGATTTTATCCCTCTGGAACTTTTGTCGGACGATTAATCTTGGTCGTTATCTTGGTAATTGTAGCCCTATCATTTCTTAACCCCAGTGAACCTGCTGTGGCGTCGTTGTGGAGGATGCTATCTTTTCCACTCAAGCCTCTAGGAGCCTCTGTTTTACTGATGATTCTTGCCGCTCAGAAAATCAAAGGAGGTGGAATAGATAAACCAGGAGGATACTTGATCGGTTGGGCACTGACTATTTTGCTGTTGGCAAGTACACCAGCAGTCGCCTATTTCCTTTATAGAGCACCTCTAGCAATGACGGGCCAAACGTCTGTCGCAACTGTTACACCAACATCTGGGACACTGGTGGCATTAGGGCAACCCACCACAGCGAATATCTCAGATGTAACGGGGGATAGCATTCTTTCTTATAATTTGAGAGTGCCTCCCTATTTATTACAAGGAAGTCCTCAAGATATTCGCACACGCGGTTTACGACTTGAAGACTTTGTACCAAATTCGGAAACATTGCAATTGACAACAAGAACTTGGGAAAGTTATCTCCTTGAAATTTACAGGTTCTTGCGTGTTCAGCGGTAATCAGGCAAGAGAACAATACTTGGTTCGTAGTAAGCGCTTGAGCCATTAATCAAAGGACTAAAGTCCTTACTACGAACTTATTTCTTCATTAAAGTTGCTGTGATGGACTACTAGTAATGAATGGCAATAACTATCCGGTTAAAAGAGGTAACAACAGCTGAATTTATCACAAGCGATATTCCCTCTTCATAGCTGCCTTCTTGGACTAGCAGTTAATCTAGATGATAAAGTTGCACAATTGCTTTAATGGCAAAATCTCAACGAATCGCTAAACTCAGTGCTTACCTACGACCCCATTGGCGGGAAGCCTCCTTGGGTATTCTCGCTTTGTTGTCTGTCAATGCACTGGGTGTTTATATCCCTTGGTTGATTCGTGCTGGTGTTGACAAACTCTCGACAACCTTCAGCTGGAACCAAATACTACATTACGTAGTAGTTATTGTCTTGCTCAGTTCGGCAATGTGGCTAATGCGGATGGCATCACGCATTTGGCTATTTGGGGTGGGACGGCAGGTGGAATTTGACCTGAAACAACGGATTTTTGAACACTTACTGAAACTGGAACCTGGTTATTTTGCCAGTAATACTGCTGGCGATTTGATTAGTCGCGCTACTAGTGATGTGGACAATATCAAGCGGTTATTGGGTTTTGCGGTCTTGAGTTTGGCAAATACGATGTTTGCCTACGCCCTGACACTGCCAGTAATGCTGACAATTAGTGTGGATCTCACCCTAGCCGCCCTGGCAGTATACCCTTTTATGCTCTTATTGGTGAGTCTGTTTAGCGATCGCTTACGCAAACAACAAGCAAAAGTCCAAGAGCAACTCTCTGACATCAGCGAACTCATCCAAGAGGATATCAGTGGCATTGCCTTAATTAAAATCTATGCTCAAGAAGCTAACGAGCGTCGAGCTTTTGCCAAGAAAAATCAGCAGCTATTGACTGCTAACCTGGAATTGGCAAAACTCCGCAATACACTGTTTCCGCTAATTGGTGGATTAGCTAATATCAGTTCGCTGGTAATCATCTGGCTAGGGTCGGCACGGATGTCTGCTGGGACACTTCAGGTTGGGGATTTTTTAGCATTGTTAATTTATGTAGAGCGTCTAGTTTTCCCCACTGCTCTTTTAGGATTTACAATTACTGCCTACCAACGCGGTGAAGTTAGTATCGATAGGCTTGAAGCTATTCTCTCTGTCACACCAAAAATTAAAGATGCAGCCGATGCCATACATCTGCCAGTGGCTGAACTCAAAGGCGAACTGACAGCTAAAAATCTCACCTATAATTACCCTGGTTCCACGACTTCAGCTTTAGCAAATGTTAACTTTACCATTGCTCCTGGAGAAACTGTTGCGATTGTTGGGGCAATTGGTTCGGGCAAATCTACATTGGCCAATGCTTTACCCCGCTTGTTGGATATTGAATCAGGACAATTGTTTTTAGATGGGGTAGATATTACTAAGATCGCTTTGACAGATTTACGAGGTGCGATCGCCTACGTTCCTCAAGATAGCTTTCTATTTAGCACTACAATCAAAAATAACATTCGCTACGGCGATCCAGTTGGCGAACAACAGCAGGTAGAATCTGTCGCTAAACTTGCCCAAATTGAATCAGAAATTCAGAATTTTCCCCAGCAATATGAAACTATTGTTGGCGAACGCGGTATTAATCTTTCTGGCGGTCAACGGCAACGTACTGCTTTGGCTCGAGCAATGTTGGTCAATGCTCCAGTGTTAATTTTGGATGATGCTCTCTCTAGTGTAGATAATCAAACAGCTACGAAAATCCTCAAAAATCTCTCCAGTGGTACTGAACGCAAAACAGTAATTTTTATTACGCACCAATTATCAGCGGCGGCGGCAGCTGACCGAATTTTTGTCATGGAAAAGGGAAAAATTGTGCAGGTCGGAAATCACTTGGAACTTTTACAACAACAGGGCTTATATAGAACTTTGTGGAGCCAACATCAAGTTGAGGAATTACTGCGGTGAAGCAGGGGGCAGAAGGCAGAAGGAAAGAATTATGATTGAGTTAGGGACTAGGGATTGGGAAGATTTGAATGGAGATTAGGGATTGGGTAATCAGCTCAAAAATGATGTTCGGGGCTATTACCCATAGCAAATTTTGAAATATTTTCCCAGTCCCCAGTCCCCAGTCCCCAGTCCCCAGTCCCCAGTCCCCAGTCCCCAGTCCCTTTTACGCTTGGCTGAAATTGGGGAATCCTTCTTGGGCGCAACCCGTTGAAGAAAAATTCAGAAATTCCGACTTTACTGAAGGATTGTAAATTAGGTCTAGCAAAATAATTGCATTTGTCATAGCTTTATAGTTATAGAACTATTGACTCGCTCGCCTCATCACTCATGGTTAACACCCTACCCAAGCCAGAAACCAAAACCCCCAGCAAAGAAACTGTACTTACCCCCCGGTTTTACACTACAGATTTTGAAACCGCAGCCAAGCTGGATTTGTCTGCCCAGAAAACGGAATTGCAGGCGATGTTGACAGAAATGCGGACAGACTACAATCGGCACCATTTTGCCCGAGATGAAGCGTTTGAGCAGTCTTGGGAACACATTGACGGTGAAGCAAGGCAGGCGTTTATAGAGTATTTGGAACGTTCTTGCATTTCTGAGTTTTCTGGCTTCTTGCTATTCAAAGAATTATCCCGCAAGCTGAAAAATCGTAGCCCAGTGCTAGCGGAAATCTTTCAAATGATGGCGCGTGATGAAGCCCGCCATGCTGGATTTCTTAACAAAGCAATGGCCGATTTTAAACTCTCCCTTGATTTAGGCGCTGTCACTAAAACCCGCACTTATACATTTTTCCCGATTGAATGGGTACTTTACACTGTTTACCTCTCAGAAAAAATCGGTTACTGGCGTTACATTATTATTTTCAGGCATCTAGAAAAGCACCCAGAAAACCAGTTTTACCCGATATTCCGCTATTTTGAGAGCTGGTGTCAAGACGAAAACCGCCACGGAGATATATTCAAGGCATTATTGCGTTCTCAACCGCAACTTTGGAACACCTGGAAATCTAGGCTGTGGAGTCGCTTTTTCTTGCTATCAGTATTTGCTACCCACACCCTGACAGTTCATGAACGTTCTGGGTTCTACAAATCATTGGGACTTGATGCCACAGAATTTGATATCCAAGTTGTCCGCAACACCAATGAAACCGCAGGACGGGCTTTTCCTGTAATGTTGAATACCGAACATCCCAAGTTTTTCCCACGTCTGCAACGCTGTGCAGGTTACAACTTGAAAATTGCAGAGATTGAAGGCAGTTATAACCCGAAATTGGTGAAGCTAATTCGCAAACTACCTTTGATTGCAGCAATTGTTTGGAATCTGCTGTTAATTTACCTCATCAAACCAATTGATACTGAAGCCCTGCGGGGAACGGTTCGTTAACTATTTATTAGACAGACATCTGCTTGTGAAATTAATTATGCGTTATTCAGAACACATAATTAATTTCACCAAATGTCAATTCTTGAATATTTAGGTAGCTGAATAATGGCAAAACTAGACTAAAGTCTAAAGTCTATACATAAGAATGTCAATAAAATAGTTATATTTTTGTATAGAAAATACTGGAATGCAATAGATAAGAGGTTACTAATTAATCTAGAAAATGTAGGAATTGAGAGATGAGCGACATTAAAAGACAAGCCGCTTTGCCTTTAACCACATGGAAGCGAGCCAATACGGGAACATCAAATTTTACGAATCCATCGCTTGTCTCATCCAATATTCCCACATTGGCCAATCCAACACGCGGTTTTGGTTTACCAACAAATAATAATACTGCGCTCAATGGCGACCTTCAAGAAACCACGTCTGCTAACGAGCAATTATTAGAACCAGAAGCTATTAAAGAAAAACCTCTTGTTCACGACATTAGTCGGATATCTTTGCGTCGTCCACAGCCGCAACTTATAAGTAGCCAGCCAAAAGACGAGTATGAGCAGTCAGCTGACCAGATTATGCTTCTACCTAAACTTAAGTCAAATATAAATATCGGTGCAATAGATTCACATATAGTACAACGAGAATGTGCAGATTGTGAGCAAGAAGAACAAGAAGTACAAACCGAGTTGTCACTACAACGCGTTAGCGATCGCAGCGTTCAGACTCAAGATAATATTGAGAGTCAGTTAAATAATAGTAAGGGTAGAGGAAGCCCGTTATCTCCCGAAGTGCGAGACTTTATGGAACCACGCTTTGGTAGTAAATTCGACGATGTGCGAGTACATACTGACTCCAATGCTACGCAGATGAGTAAGTCGTTGGGAGCGCAGGCCTTTACTCATGGTAGTGATGTTTACTTTAGCGCCGAGAAATCACCTGGTAATAACGAGTTGACAGCCCATGAGTTAACCCATGTGGTACAGCAGACAGGCAAAGTGCAGAAACAAAGCGATGCATCTACAGCACCAGCCCCTGTTGAACAGACTAGTGGTATGCCGCCCAAAAAAGGGACAACTAAAATTGACAAAAAGAATGCCACAATTACTGCTTCGGGAAAAAATATTACCGAAGCAATTACAAACTTAACATCACAAGGAAAGGGCGAAGCGGGCAGTGTTACTTGTGCCCCCGCAAAAGATGTCAAAACTTACCAAGCAGAAGATAAATCTGATGAAATTGTTTATGAGGCAGATGTCTTAGTAACAGAAACTAAGGCAATGCCCGTCTGGACGGAACTCGATCAACAGTGCGAACCTGTTAAAAAAGAATGGGCAAGGTTTTATAGCGCTCTTGATACACACGAGAATGGGCACATTAGTATTGATGAGAAGGCTTTTAAAGATTTACACAAAAAGCTTCTTGGCAAAACAACCTCAGCATCTGACAAGATTTTTAACGATACTTACGCCCAAGCAAATACTGATAATAATGCTTACGACACCACAACGAAACACGGACTCACTCAAGGTACAGGAGTAACTCCGGTACAGTGCGGCCCAGAAAAAGTTTCTCAAAGTGGAGATGAATCGGATGCAAAGGTAGAGGTTCAAACTCAACAATAGAGGCGAAAACACCATAACGTAAACTTGCTAATCATTTTCGCGTTTACACTGTTTGGAGTCAAATTGAGAAATTACAAAAAGAACTCCGAATCATACGGAAGCTACTTGGCTTGACTACAGTGCAAGAAGTGTCAACGGCGAATTTCTCCACAAGGTGCTTGATTCTTCTGGCTGTCTGTGATAGTTTTTTTTGTACAAACCATAAAATACTGTAATCTTATCAAGATACCGTTGTTTTTAAATCTCGTTAACCTATTTACACAGATTGGGAGTTAAGAATAAATAGCTAATCTATCGAGATTATTTATTGCAGGGAATACATTGCGAACCAACAAACTAGAAATTAATCTCTAAGCCAGGGCAACCTTATGAGCAAAATACGTGCTGTGATTGTTGATCCCAATGTGCCGGGGCGTTTGGCACTGAGTGAAGTGACTGCACCAAAGCCTGCCCCAGATGAAGCTCTAGTGCGGGTAGCGGCAATTTCCCTCAATCGAGGAGAGATAAAACGTTCAACGACTGCTGAGGCTGGCTGGCAACCTGGTTGGGACTTAGCAGGTGTAGTGGAAATCCCCGCCGCCGATGGTTCGGGGCCTCTCCAAGGGGCGCGTGTAGTTGGCTTGCGCCGTGCCGGTGCTTGGGCAGAACTCGTGTCTGTTCCTACTAACGCCTTAGCAGTAGTGCCGTCATCGGTATCTTTTGCTCAAGCCGCCACACTACCTGTAGCTGGTTTAACTGCATACCATGCGGTGTTAAAAGGTGGTTCACTTTTGGGTCGGTCAGTTCTGGTTACAGGCGCATCAGGAGGCGTAGGTTACTTCGCTATCCAGTTGGCGCAACTGTCAGGAGCGCAAGTTGTGGCACATATTCGTCAAGCTGGCTATGAAACTTTAGTTAGAGAAGCAGGGGCGCAATCGGTGGTGATTGGCGAAGACCTTTCACCTGCCAGCGAGTACGGCCCCTACGATCTAATTGTAGAGTCAGTGGGTGGCAAGACTTTGGGGGTAGCCCTTGGCTTACTGGCACAGGATGGAAAAACTGTGCTGTATGGAGTATCTGGGGGAGCTGAAGTGACATTCAATGCGGCTCAATTTTTTGGGACTGGTAGCGTCAGCCTGTATGGTTTACGTCTGTTTGATGAATTGAGATTTGAATCAGCAGCAGTCGGTCTAAAAAGACTTTTGAGTCTAGTAGAAGCAGGTGAGTTACATCCTCACATTGATTTAGAAGCTTCTTGGACACAAATAGCTGATGTAGCACAACAACTACTCGACAGGCGTTTTCCTGGCAAGGCTGTATTGCACATTTCCAATTGAGTATTAGTAGATGGCATGGGGGATAGGACTGACTTCTGGTTCAAACTAGATCGGCTTGTAGCCGCTAGCAATCTCAAGATAGATCGCCCAAAAGGGACATCACATCCACGTTATCCATTTTTCGTTTATCCCCTGGACTATGGATATTTACAAGACACTCACTCTGGAGACGGATCTGATATTGATGTCTGGATAGGTAGCTTGTCTAATCAAACAGTAACTGCCGTCATTTGTAGTGTCGATCTGGAAAAGCGAGATACAGAAATCAAGATACTTCTAGGTTGTACATCTGAGGAAAATCAAGCGATCTTGGATATCCACAATATAGGCTCTCAATCAGCAATATTATTGATTCGCAAATAAATTACTTACATTTTTGAGGTTAATTTTGTATGAGTTTAGAACTAAAACTATCAGGTAAAAGTGCGATCGTTACAGGAGGAAGTGCGGGAATTGGTTTAGCTACTGCCAAAGCACTTTATAGTGAGGGTGTGAATGTTGCGATCGCAGCCCGCAATCAAGAAAGACTAGAAAATGCAATAGCTGACATCCAGTCTTTACCGACTTCTGGTGCTAAAGTTATTGCCATCAGCGCCGATCTGACTAAAGCAGAGGATGTTGAAAAAGTTGTTTCCACAACATTGTCCCAATTTAATCAGATTGATATTTTGATTAACAATGCAGGTTCAGCCCGTGCTGGATCTTTCCTAGAATCCACTGATGATTTATTTTTGGATGCTTGGAACTTAAAATTATTGGGCTATATCCGCTTAGTTAGAGCCGTTGTTCCCCATCAAAAAAGTCGCGGTGATGGGCGGATTGTCAATATAGTCGGCGGTGCAGGACGGACACCTCGTCCTAACTTCCTAGCTGGCGGTACAAGCAATGCTGCTTTGCTGAATTTCACAAAGGGCATTTCTAAAGAGCTAGCCGAGTACAAGATTCGCATTAACGCTATCTCCCCTGGTGCTACAGCTACTGAGCGTGCCGAGACTTTAGCGCGGCAAAACGCTCAAGCGCAAGGCATCACTGTTGAGCAAGTGAAGGCACAAAATATCCAAAGTATTCCTTTAAAAAGAATCGCCCAGCCAGAAGAAATTGCCGCGCTGGCGCTATTTTTGGTGTCCGATCTTGCTGCATCGATTACAGGAACAGAGATTATCGTTGATGGCGGATCTACCCCTGGTGTTTAGCAGACGCGATTCATCGCGTCTCTACATCTTGTAAAAACATAAACTTCTTGGAGATCAAAAACATGGGTTCTCAATACTTTGATATCAAACCAGTTGCAGGACGTATCGGTGCTGAAATTATTGGTGTTAATCTGAGTTCTCACCTCAGCGATGACATCATCAGCGATATTCGCAAGACTTTAGTCAAATACAAAGTGATCTTTTTCCGCGGTCAGCAACAACTCGATGCTGATGGACAGGTCGCCTTTGCTCGTCGTTTTGGTGAAGTCACTACAGCCCACCCTACCGTACCATCGCTGCCAGAAAATCCAGAAGTCTTAGACCTGAATTATGGTCGTACCACTTCCCGCGCCAATAGCTGGCATACAGATGTTACATTCGTAGACCGTCCTCCTCTCGGTTCTATCTTACGAGCGCTTGATATTCCGCCAACTGGTGGCGATACAGTCTGGGCAAACTCAGTAACTGCATATCAAGATTTACCTATTCATCTGCGTAATCTCGCAGACCAACTTTGGGCAGTACATAGCAACAAATACGACTATGCTACTGCATTTGACTTACCTGAAGATGCCAAGGCTTATCGGGCTGTCTTCACCTCGACTGTGTACGAGACTCTGCACCCAGTTGTACGCGTCCATCCCGAATCTGGAGAGCGTGGGCTATTCATCGGCGGATTTGTGCGCCAGTTCCGTGGCTTATCAACAACTGAATCAGATGATATTCTGCGGCTGTTGCAAGCGTATGTAACACGTCCTGAAAACACAGTGCGGTGGCGTTGGCAAGTTGGTGACGTAGCCTTTTGGGATAATCGGGCTACTCAACATTATGCGATCGCAGATTACGGCGATCAGCCCCGCCACGTTCAACGAGTGACAATTGTCGGCGATCTCCCAGTTGGCATCGATGGTAAACAAAGTGAAGCCATCAAGGGAGATGCTTCTCAGTACAACCGACGTGAGGCGGTGACTGCGTAGTACTTGGGCATTGGGCACTTGTACTGAGTTTCGACTACGCTCAACTACCGCGAAGTCGAAGTATTGGGCATGGGGAATAAGAGAGAGATCAGTCTTTGATACTTGTGAACGAGTGTTTAATATTCGTCAATGAGGCTTTGAGCTTCATTAATGAGTCTTTGAGCTTCATTAATGAGTCTTTGAGCTTCATTAATGAGTCTTTGAACTCCATTAATGAGGCTTTGAACTCCATTAATGAGCCTTTGAGCTTCATTAATGAGTCTTTGAACTCCATTAATGAGTCTTTGAACTCCATTTCCCTGTCCCCTGCCCTTTACTGGCTTAACCTTCTGCTGACTAATGACGATCGCGCTTTTTTATGAAACTCTTCTATACACCTAACTCACCCTATGCACGCATTACACGGATAGCAACACTAGAATTGAATCTCAGCAATCAGATCGAAACGCAAAAAGTCATTGCACGAGATCCGAACAGCGACCTACTGAATTACAACCCTACAGGTAAAATACCAACTCTAGCGACTGACGACGGATTTATCTTGAGTGAAACACGTATAATTTGCGTCTATTTGAATCACTTAAATCCTGAAATTAAACTAGTTGCTGACATATCTAATGGCTTTTTACAGCAACTTGAAGGTATGACTGGTGGGTTCATAGATGGCATTGCTGTCTGGGTACGGGAGTTAAGGCGTCCCCACAGCGAACAGTCTCCTGGGGCGATCGAGTTTGAGCGTGAGCGAGCGTTGAGAATTTTGGACTACTTCGAGAAGATATCAGATAAACTCGACCAAACTCCTAAACTTGCTCATATAACCCTCGCCTCTGCACTTGGACTAGAGATCCGTCTTCCCAATTTGCAATGGCGGCAGAAATATCCAAAACTTGCCCATTGGTACGATGAATTCTCTAAACGACCTTCCATCCAAGCAACAAGACCAGAGTCTTAATAACTAACATTTTCTTGTTCCAAACAAGAGAACGAAAAAAGCATAAGTACGCCGTCGCAAATAGAAATATGAGTACAAAAAAACAACTTAAACTCGGAGCATTTTTACCCGGTAGTGGTCATCATGTCGCAGCATGGCGACATCCCAACACCCCGGCTGACGGAGGTCTGAATTTCCAGCATTACAAGCAGCTGGCACAAACGGCTGAACGGGGAAAATTTGATATGCTTTTTCTCGCAGATGGTTTAGCTGTCTGGGATCGAGGGCAAGGGACTGAGGCTTTTAGCCGTTCGGGACAATTCAGTGTCCATTTTGAACCTTTAACTTTATTGTCGGCTCTGTCTGCGGTGACAGAAAATATCGGGTTGGTGGCGACATCATCAACGACTTATGATGAACCTTATCATCTCGCCCGCAAGTTTGCATCACTGGATTATCTAAGTGGTGGTCGTGCCGGATGGAATCTTGTAACCTCTGCTGCTGAAGCCGCAGCGCAGAATTTTAGCCAAGAAAACCACTTAGAACACTCACTCCGCTATGAACGGGCGAGGGAATTTGTGGATGTTGTCACCAAACTTTGGGACAGTTGGGAAGATGATGCTTTCCTTCACGATAAGGAGTCAGGTATTTACTTCGATGCAGAAAAGCTGCATGTTCCCCACCACAAGGGTAAATATTTCTCGGTGCGCGGCCCGCTCAATGTGGCGCGTCCACCGCAGGGATATCCAGTAATCGTACAAGCTGGATCTTCCGAGGCTGGACAGGATTTAGCTGCTCAAACAGCAGAGGCGATTTTTACTGCACAACAGACATTGGCAGAAGCTCAAGCCTTCTACGCTAGCGTCAAGGGGAGATTGGCTAAATACGGACGTTCCCCTGACCATCTTAAGATTATGCCAGGAGTATTCCCGGTAATTGGTAAGACTGAGCAGGAAGCTAAGGATAAATATGAGCAACTTCAGGAGTTGATTCATCCCTTGGTCGGATTAGGGCTACTTTCTGGGCTAGTAGGCGGCCATGATTTGTCTAAGTATCCCCTAGATGGGCCGTTGCCGGATCTGCCAGATACCAACGGTGGCAAAAGCCGCTTGCAGCTGATTACCGATCTTGCCCGCAGAGAGAATTTAACAATCCGACAACTGTATTTGTGGATTGCAGGAGCGCGGGGACATCGAACGATTCTTGGAACACCAGAACACATTGCCGATCAACTCGAAGATTGGTTCGTCAATGGTGGGGCTGATGGATTTAACATTATGCCACCCTGGCTACCTGGGGGTTTGGAGGAATTCGTGGATTTGGTAATTCCTGAACTGCAACGCCGAGGAATATTTCGTACTGAGTATGAAGGTAGTACCTTACGCGAGAATCTTGGTTTGCCCCGTCCGGTGAACCAGTTCACCACAAAGACTGCTCCTGAACCTGTGGGCGTTGGTTCCTTTGCATAGTAGTCTGTCAATAAATAATTGATGGATAAATTAAGAGTAGAGACGGCGATTTATCGCGTCTCTTTAAACGTCTGGCAGTGTTTTTGAAGCGACGGCTTTGATTTCCTCAAACTTCATCTGGTTTGTTATTCCAGTGGTTTTAACAATACAATCAAGTCGTCTCTAAGGAAACTTTTTATTGTGTTGGGCATCCTGACGGTTCTTCTATCCTCCTTTGTTTTGACGTTTCACAACGTTACTGTCCGAGTTTTGTTTTCAGAACATCTCGTACTAGGTTTATTTTTACTTGGTGGATACGTTAAACCGGATTTGCAGAATTCATTCTTGCTGATGTTCATGCGAATGCTGCTGGTGGTTCCATTCATGGCATCTCTATCATTCAAGCTATATCCATCTGCTTGGACAGAACTCCAATACTTGTTTACCCGTGTTCGCAGGGATGTTCTAATCCAAGCTCTTGGCTGTGGGGTGCTGATGTTTGTGTATATTGCCTCACTCTACATTGCTATTGGCTTGATTCCCACAGGTATTGCCTTGACCCTTTTCTTCACCTATCCCGTATTTACAGCGCTGCTATCTTGGAAGTTTTTTGGCGATCGCCCCACATTGTTCCGTTGGCTAGTAATGGGTATTATTCTGGTGGGAAGCGCTCTCACCATTCCCCAATCTTCTGCTACCTACAGCAGTCATACCATTGCGATCGGTATTTTCGCTAGTTTTGGCGCTGGGATCGTTTACGCCTTTTATTGCATCATTGCTCAAAAATGTTTGGAAAAATTCCATCCAATTCCTTTTACGTGGATCAGTTTTGCCTCCACTCTACTGCTCTCCGGTATTAGCTTACTGTTCTGGCCAGCTAAAAGCAGTCAACTTGACTGGACACCTTTATGGATTGGTAGCATCTTTTCGGGTCTTGTTAGCTTTCTGGGACACACTTTAAACAATGTCGGGATTCGGATGGTTGGCGCATCTACCGCTTCCATAATCGGCTCTAGCAGTCCAGCATTGACAGCGTTAATGGCATGGATAACCATTAACGAAACTTTAAATGTGATTCAGAGTATAGGGATTGGTGTTGTCACATTGGGGATCGCGTTACTTAGTGCAGAAGGCTTTATGAAATCGTTCAAAATTAGGAGTTGAATTGGGGATGGGGAATTTTAGAATACTTTTTCTCAGTTGAGTCGAATACAGACCTAACCCCCAGCCCCTTCCCTACAAGGGAAGGGGAGTAAGATTCAAAGCCTCTCTCCTTTTAGGAGAGAGGTTTGGAGAGAGGTCAACATCTATTGCATATAAACGAAAACCCCTTTATGTAATACTAATTATCCTAAATAAAGATAGAGATACAAACCTATAAATTCCGATGAAATTGACTTTCTTAATTACAAATTATGAATTAATATCAAATATGCCTTTCTCCGCTATCCTCTTCGATCTTGACGGGACTTTGACAGATCCTAAACCTGGCATCACAAGTTGCATTCAGTATGCGCTCTCTGAACTCGGTTACAAACCACCAAATGCTGATGAATTAAATTGGTGTATTGGCCCACCACTGAAAGATAGCTTTTCACAATTACTCAATACCTTGGATGGCACAGTAATTGAACAGGCTCTTTCCCTATATCGTCGTCGCTTTGCCACAATTGGATTATTTGAAAATTCCCTTTATCCCCAGATTGCAGAAGTCCTAAAAGTCATTCGTTTTGCTGGTTATAAAACTTTTGTTGCGACTTCTAAACCATATATTTATACTACGCAAATTATTGAATATTTTGGCTTATCATTGCTTTTTGATGGTATTTATGGTAGTGAAATTGACGGAACCCGGAGCATAAAAGGTGACTTAATTCACCATATTTTATTAACAGAAAAACTTTTACCCTCTACTGTGGTGATGGTAGGCGATCGCTCACATGACATCATTGGAGCCAAGCGCCATCAAATCGCCTCAATTGGTGTCACCTATGGCTATGGAACCGAGGAGGAATTGAAGGCTCATGGTGCTGACTTGATTGCCCATTCTCCAAGTGATATTCCCAGATTTATAATTTATAATTCGTAATTCGTAATTCGTAATTTAAAATAATGCCGCCATCATTAACGTTTATCCATAGCTTGCTGTTGTTTAGTACTGCTTTTATTGCAGGCGGCTTAAATGCTGTAGCCGGTGGTGGAAGTTTTATCACGTTTCCGACTCTCATCTTTACGGGTGTACCTCCGATCGCAGCTAACGCCACCAATAATACTGCAATTTGGGTGGCTTCCCTAGCCAGCGCTGGAGCATATCGTCAAGATTTAGGCATTGAGCGGCGAGATTTTTTACTTTTATGTGGCGTCAGTTTAGTTGGTGGCATGATTGGCTCCATCGCCTTGTTGTATACATCGCCAGATGTCTTTAAAAAGCTGATTCCCTATCTATTGCTGCTAGCAACCCTGGTATTTACCTTTGGCGAACCGTTCAAAAAGTGGTTGCAGCGTCAAAACCAGAATACATCACCGGAATCTGTACCGTTGTTTAATTTGGTACTGGCTCAACTAGCGATCGCCATCTATGGCGGTTTCTTCGGCGCAGGTATAGGAATTTTAATGCTGGCAGCTTTAACGTTTTTAGGTATCAAAAGTATCCACAAAATGAATGCTTTTAAGACATTTTTAGGGAGTTGTATCAATGGTATTGCGATCGTTCCATTTCTTTTTGCTGGTGTGATTGCTTGGCATCAAGCTATTTTGATGGCAGTCGGTGGCTCTCTTGGTGGTTACTTAAGCGCCCATTATGCTCGTAAACTTGAACCGCACTTAATTCGGAAATTTGTGATGATTGTTGCCTTTACGATGACTGCCTACTTTTTTATTCACGGTTAAGAACTGGGAACTACTCAGGGGTGATGTATGCAAGCATCAAACAAATCACAGGTCATGCTGCGTGCTTTTAGTTCTAGAAATTTTTGCCTGTACTACACAGGTCAGGCAATTTCTCTAATTGGTACGTCAATGACTCAAGTGGCTACTAGTTGGTTAGTATATCGCCTCACCGATTCCGCTTGGTTGCTAGGTCTAGTGGGCTTTGCCAGCCAAATCCCCACACTTCTATTGATTCCTCTGGGT
Organism: Nostoc sp. DedSLP04; assembly: GCF_034530775.1. Classification (NCBI taxonomy): domain Bacteria; kingdom Bacillati; phylum Cyanobacteriota; class Cyanophyceae; order Nostocales; family Nostocaceae; genus Nostoc; species Nostoc sp. DedSLP04. The sequence goes on from NZ_JAVRCL010000015.1 coordinate 23,777, forward strand.
GGAATCATTGCCGATCGCACCAACCGCCATCGCATTCTGCTTGTCGCCCAGATTTTGGGAATGCTTCAGTCTTTGGCTCTAACGTGGCTAGCCCTAAGCGGTACGATTAATATCGAGTACATTGCAATTCTTGGTGTACTGCAAGGGATAATTAACGCCTTCGATATTCCCACCCGACAAGCATTTCTACCGGAAACGGTCAGTAAAGAAAATCTTGGTAATGCGATCGCCTTGTACTCCTCCCTTGTCAGCGTTTCACTTATGGTTGGGCCTGCGATCGCAGGCTTGTTAATTGCAGCAGTGGGATCGGGGCTTTGTTTTCTGCTCGATAGTATCAGTTACATCGCCGTAATTATTGCCCTTCTTGCAATGAACCTTGCCCCCAAAAAAGCTGTTATTTCCACACGCAAACCTTTAGAAGAATTGAAAACTAGTTTTAACTACGCCTTCGGGTTTTTGCCAATTCGCTCTGTCATGATTGGTTCGGCTTTAGTCTGCTGCGTGTGGGGATTTTACTTAGCTTTGGGGCCGATTTTTGCCAAGGAGATTTTGCAGGGTGGCCCTAACACCTTTGGCTTCTTGATGACAGCTTCCAGTTTAGGAACCTTAGCAGGTGGTATCTATTTAACTAAGCATAGCAATGTACTGGAGTCGGGTAAAGTTTTGGCATTGGGCATAGGTTTTATGGGAGTAAGCTTGATTGTCTTTGCCCTATCTTGCGTGTTCTGGCTTTCGCTGCTCTCATTATTAGCAGCTGGTTTCGGCTTTATTTTGCAGCTCATTGCCGGACGCACCTTGCTTCAACTGTTGGTGACTGATGAAAATCGCGGACAAATTACAGGTCTTTACGTTATGGCATCTACAGGCACATTTGCGATCGGCAACTTAATAGCTGGCGCACTAGCAAGCAAAATTGGTAGTAGCAATACTGTCATCTTTGGTGCAAGTATTTGTATTGCAGGCTCAATTTTCTTTATGCAGCAAATCTCCACTTTCCGCGATCTGGTTCGTCTGAATCTACGTACTGAAGCAACTTAAAAGAAAAATAGTTCTGACTATTTGAAAAAGTGCATTATCTAGCCATAACACCAAAAATTGGTAATAACAATGACTACTATAAATGACCCTACTGTTGTAGCTGAAGTAACTGATTTGTACCTCAAGTATGAAGAAGCCCTTTCTAATAACAATTTGGAAGTGATGGATAGCTTATTTTGGGATGCACCCGAAGTAGTGCGGTTCGGCATCGCAGAAAACCTCTATGGCAGCGATGAAATTCGTAACTTTCGCCAGAATCGACCAAGCCCAAAAATAGAGCGAGAAATCTCGAATCTCAAGGTTGTCACCTTTGGGAAAGATGCAGCAACAGTGACTTTAGAGTTTCGCCGAATTATCAATGGTGTAGAGCGTTTCGGGCGACAAAGCCAGACTTGGTACAGGTTTACTGAAGGCTGGAAGGTGGTATCAGCCCATGTTTCATTATTGCCAGTGTGAATTTTAAAACTATGACTAGCATTACCGAAATTGCCCCAGATATCTATCGCATCTCAACCTATGACCCAAAAATAGATATGCAATTCATCCAGTTTTTAGTGAAGGATAAAGAACCATTATTATTTCATACGGGTCTAAAGGGGATATTTTCAATAGTACATGATGCAGTGGCAAAGATTATTGACCCATCACAAATTCGCTGGATTAGCTTTAGCCATTTTGAAGCTGATGAATGTGGATCGCTAAATGAATGGCTGTCTATTGCGCCAAATGCTCAGACAGTTTGCAGCCCCATAGCAGCCTTTGTGAGTGTAGATGATTTTGCAATTCGTCCATCCAAGATTATGCAACAAGCTGAAGTTTTAAACACTGGTAAATATAATTTTCAGTTTCACCATATACCCCAAGTTCCTCATGGTTGGGATGCAGGATTATTCTTGGAAACTAGTCATAAAACCTTATTTTGCTCAGACCTTTTCCACCAGTTTGGAGATGTGGAAGCAATAACTGAGTCTGATGGATGTGATTGAACGGTTCCGTCAAACAATCGTCAATTATGAAGCAAGTCCTTTTCCCAATTACATACCATATACAACACATAGCGATGCCTGCGGCGGGCTGCGTCAACGCATTCTCCAAGAATTAGCAGCTCTCAAGCCGCGTACACTGGCGACAATGCATGGTTCAACGTTTGTGGGAGATGGTGAACGTGCATTGCAAGATTTAGCAGTTGTGTTGCGAGAAGTTTTGGTGAATCAGATTACTGCCACATAAATCCGCGTGACGGCAAAAAATGCAGTAATTTTAGCAACACGCATCCAATGAAATAATTACTGTAAAAAGTAGAAAAACAGAGGTTTAAATATGGTAAGTCCATTTGATTGGATTTTGTTAAAATCTAGACATATAGTAAAAGACAGATGGATTTCAGTACGGTCTGATACTTGCCAAATGCCTAATGGAACAATAGTTGAACCCTATTATGTTCTGGAATATCCAACATGGGTAAATGTTGTAGCTTTAACCAAAAATCAAGAAGTTATTTTAGTAAAGCAATATCGCCACGGTCTGAAAAAAACAATTCTAGAATTGCCCAGTGGTGCTATAGAGACTGAAGATTTTTTTCCAGTAGAAGCTGCAAAACGCGAATTATTAGAAGAAACTGGTTACACGAGCAATCATTTTATTGAAACTGGTATAGTATCACCAAACCCAGCTACTCATACCAATTTAACCCATTGTTTTTTAGCAACAGATGTGGAATGTGTAGCTGATTTAAAGTTAGATGTTACAGAACAAATTGATGTAGTTTTATTACCCCTAGAAAAGGTAATTGAAGGTATTGAGAATAATATATTACTGCAAACATTACATATTAGTTCATTATTCTTCGCTCTCACAAAACTTGGTAAAGTGCAATTTTATTAATCATCTGGCTAGAGTTGCCTTTGTCAATAGTCCTTACTACGTACCAGACATAAAGGAGAATTCACTAATGATATTGGAAACTCAACGCCTATTGCTGCGGGAAATGACGGTTTCTGACCTCGACGCGCTACTGCTTGTCCTCGGCGATGCAGAGTCGATGCGCTACTACCCAAAGCCCTTTGACCGCGAGATGGTGGAAAAATGGATTGACCGACATCGCCACAACTACGTACAGCATGGCGTGGGCTTATGGGCGATGGTTCTTAAAGCAACGGGTGAGGTAATCGGCGACTGCGGACTGGTTTGGCAAGAGGTCGAGGGACATCGAGAACTTGAAATTGGTTATCATGTCCGCCGCGACCAACAAACGCAGGGTTACGCTACCGAAGCCGCGTATGCTTGCCAAGACTACGCTTTTAACGTACTGGGTTGCGATCGCGTCATCTCTTTGATTCGCCCAGAGAACATCCCCTCTCGGCGCGTAGCTGAGAAGAACGGACTCAAGGTTGTTCAGAAAACACTCTGGCGCGACATACCGCACTATATATATGCTGTGTAGCGCTCAGAAAGTAAACTTTTTGCAACAAGTAATCTCAGAGGAACATAGTTATACCAGTTTAAAAAAAGAATGCGACAAATAGACCATTTGTAGAGACGCGATTCATCGCGTCTTCACCCAAGGATGTCTTGCAATCATTAATTGAATTGGTATTAGCCATTGCATCAATAATATGAGAGCGGAAAGTATTTGGTCATAGGGCACTTTTACTGAGCGTTAGCGGGACGTTTAGCTTGTGCTGAGTAAAGAAGTGAGATTCTCGACTCAGCACTTTTGATAATTGGGTTGTCTTGTTCCAGCAAAGACTAGGAACGAGATTTGAAAAGGATGAAGTGTTAGGTTGTAGAGCGAACTTTTAGTTGGCTATGCTTCAAAATCTCAGGTGCATTTAATTTTTTGAGTATAAAATCTAGTTGCTAAAAGAGCCACACCTGCTACTAAAGTTGCTAGTACACTATTAGGTTCAGGAACGGCAGCAACTTGAGCATCAATTCGTGCAGTTCCAGCAAACAAACCAGTCAATTTAGAGTCGCCTAATATATTAGCAAACTCTGGAGAAATCAACAATTTCACATCAGGGATGGTTAAATTGTAGCCATCAAATGCTACAAGTCCTGGAGCGCTCAAATCAAACAAAATTGTATTTAAAGAAAACGTATCTCTTAAAACAAGTCCGCTGGCACCTGTGACAGTACGTCCTGGAGCAAAACCGATTGAAAAGTTACCAACAGTAATTTGATTGTTGAATGTAACAGTACCAGTATGCTCGATTGTACCTGAGAGTGGAGTAAAACCGCCCTCGTCACTGAACGTGAAGTTGGTAGCTGAGTCGATGTTGAAGCCAACTAAATAATTGCTAGGAATTGGTGCAACTGTCTGATTAGTACCTGTCAAGTTTAGCCCAATACTACTAAGAATCTCTTCGTGATCGCGATCGATACTGGTGACTCCAGATATCACTTTAAAAGTTGCAGCTTCTACCTGTATGGGTGCTATTGAGATGAAAGCTGCTGTAGTACAACCAAGAATTCCTGCAAACTGAAAAAAATGCATATATATTTCTGATGATCTTCTTATTTTATTTTAGAAAATAAAATCTTTTTTATTAATCTATAAAGTCAAAATTTACTCTAAAAAAATATTTGCAAAAGTTAAGTTTGTGTAAATATACAGTTAATAACAATATTTAAACCAGGCATTTCAAAACCCAAGTTAAGTAAGTAGGTACAAATAAAAATCAATCATCAGAATGAAGTATAAAGCATGAAGTATAAAGCTTTAAGGATAGAAAATGAAAAAAATATAGTTACGTTTAATTATGTCCAATACCAATTATTTACCCTTCAATCTAATAATTATGAAGTGGTCAAACATAAGCTTACCTTTAATTATTGATAAGTTTAAATTAAGAGTTGCAGTACTGTCTTATATAATTTCAGTGTAATAATGATAAAAAAATGATATAAATACGTTGATAAAAGCACAGCAATGCTCATACATATCAATTTCAACCAAAACACAAGAGAAAATTTTCGTTTACAGCCAGAGGTAATGCCTTAAAAGCGGTTCTGTTGGAAATTTAGGAGGCGTATTTTTACAATAGGTATTCCCAGACTTAGCTGAGAACTAGAGAAAGCTGATTTTTTCTCGCCGATTTACTTTTTAGTTCACAGACTTGTTCTAATCCACCAGCTTATTTTCTCCAAATTAGAATCTATTTCCTGCCAAAAGCTGGCTGAAAAGTCTACTTCTCTTGTTGCTGCAAGTATTTTATCTATACTATCGAAGTTTTTTTGAATCAATTGCTTATCTAGTTTAGGAATATCTAATTTCAGATATTTCAAACGGTTGGGTAACTCTACTTTCTCTTGTTTCGGCAAGTGCTGAATTCGATCGACTTGTTCTAAAATTTTGTCTATTGATGTAATAACTTCTTGTAGATTTGGCTTTTTAGTTTTTAATTGCAAATCTTTTTCTTCAAAGGCTTCTTCTTGATTACCTAATTTTACTAAGACTATTTTGACAAAGAAAATATTGTAATCTACCTGACTAACTTCACCCACTTGCTGATAATGTTTTCCACTTTTATTTATAACTACTATGTCACCTTTCTCAATTCTATTGTTCATAATTTATATAGCTTGGTCTTAAATTACTAAATAATCTCCTCTACAGAAAATACTACTCTAAAGCCACAAACCCTCAGTCCACCGTCTGACTCATTCCAGCTACGGCTAGCACTGCGACACAGTTCTGGACTGAAACTCCAAGAACCACCGCGTAGCACCCGACGATTTATATCACCGCCAACTTCCCAAGCTGTTCCATCTAAGGGTGCGTCGTTATAATTGTTATGCCACGAATCAGCACACCATTCCCAAACTAGCCCGTGCATATCGTACAATCCAAAGGCGTTGGCGACTTCAAAACTACCGACGTTTGTTGTTTCTTTACGGAATTTGCTTTTTGGTTCCATTGTGCAGCTGACTAACTTAGGGGTAATGGTTTCGCCAAAGTGGAAAGACGTTGTAGTTCCAGCCCGACATGCATATTCCCATTCAGCTTCACTCGGTAAACGATAGTCGCGTCCAGTTTTTTCTGATAGCCTGAGACAGAATTCTACAGCTTCATACCAAGATACATTTTCCACTGGTCTATCTAGACCTTTGAATTTCGATGGATGGGGATTTAAAGCTTGTTTGACTTTGGGTAAAGCTGCTACTACTCTCCACTGTGCTTGAGTTACAGGAAATTTCCCCATAAAAAATGGTTCAACGGTAACTTGATGTCGTGGACGTTCGTCAGCATCTCCTTCAAATTCTGGTGAACCCATCATGTAAGTACCACCAGGAATCGATACCATTTCTAATGTGACAGATTTACCTAATTCTTCAGCAAAGAAGTTTGCATTACAGTTCATGCGGTTTACTTCTCTACCACCTGTGTCTACTGTCACTACATCAAATTCAAAGGTTTCTAATGGGGGTAATGGGAGGATTACTTTTTGTGGTAGCGGCGATAATATAGGTTGAGGCATCGAAACAATTTTTAAGGCAACAGGTTCAATGTTCGATGTGGCAAACTTGACATCGTTGATGACTTCAACTGCTGTTTGATACCTTTCACTCGGTAGATGTTTGAGTAATTTATCTAAAATTTTTCCGAGTTCGTCGCTGATAGTAATACCTTTTTTCTGTAAATGTTCGCGCCACAACCATTTAGCATTCATGGCATCATAAATAGGGTCATTAATCTGTCCAGAAGCATCCTGCAAGGGCAAACATTGAGTTAAAAGACGCACACAAGTTACACCCAAAGCATACAAATCACTGCCGTGACAAGCAAATCCAGCCATTTGTTCTGTTGGGGCATAGCCAAGGGTATAAATTACCGTAGCTTGTCTTCCGATACTGGTTTGTGTTACTTGTTTAGCACCGCCAAAGTCAATTAAGACGGGTTTTTCATCACTTGCACGGCGGATAATATTTTCTGGTTTGATATCTCGATGAATAACATTATGAGTATGAATGAATTGCAGTACTGGCAATAAATCAGCTAAAAGTTCCCAAATTTGTTGTTCACCATAAATTTGTTGCTGAACTTCTTGTAAGAGAGTTTTGCCTTGAATAAATTCTTGTACGAGATACAAGCTAGTACCTTGTTCAAAATAAGCTAGTAATCTGGGAATTTGGGTATGATTTTCTCCCAGTTCATACAACCGAAAAGCCTCTTCTTTGAAAAATTCTGCGGCTTTAGTGCGTTGTCCTGTTCCCTGGAACTGCGGGAAAAATTGCTTGATGACGCAAGGGGCGTTTAGTCTATCTACATCTTCTGTAGAATATGTTCTACTAAATCCACCTTCACCTAAGAGTCTTAATACTCGGTAACGGTTTCTGAGAAGTTTGCCAAAGTTGCTTTGTCCGCAACTCACGCAAAATCTATTGCTATCAGAGTTGAATGGATTTGAGCAATTGGGATTTTGGCAGATTTGCATAATGAGGGGGAAATAGCATCTTCTCCAAAGTTAGCCCCAATATTATCTAATTGAAAACAGTTATGTAGAGAAGCTAACACGGAAGTTTATTCATGTGTTTAAAACTATGTTTACACGAGGGCATAAGGATGAATATAATTCAAAATTCAAAATTCAAAATTCAAAATTTAAGAGAGTTACATTAGAGGATGTTTGAAAAGTTTGTAGTGGTGTATAAAGTATTTGTTTACCCCACCCTAACCCTCCCCTTGCAAAGGGGAGGGAACCGGATTTTTCTTTTTTCCCCCCAATATATCGGGGGGATTAAGGGGGGTAATTTGACTTGTGTATACACGGTATTTGGAAAGGGGAGGGAAATAGATTTATTTTTTCCTGCCTTTATAAGGGGGGATTAAGGGGAGTAAAATGTGATTAAAATCACAGTCAACTACTTTTAAAACAACCTCTTAGGAGATTTAAAATTACGAATGATACTGATATTTGTGCGTTATGGTAAGCATAACTCACTCGATATTTTAATATAGCTGTTGTTCACTATCTAAAAAAGTTCATAAAGAACCAAATTACCCATAACTTTTATTGGCAATAGCGAGTCTTATTTGAAAGTTTTATTGTCTCCAGAAGCGCGAATTAATTCAGCTACAAGGGCAACGATCGCAGATACTAAAATTAACATTACACTGAGAGCATTAATATCAGGTTTAACTCCGGTTCTAATGCGGCTAAAAATTTCCATTGGCAGGGTGTTAGAACCGCTACCAGCAGTAAAACTAGCAATCAGAAAGTCATCTAAGCTAAGAACAAAAGCCAACAGACAACCAGCGACAATCCCAGGCATTAATTGAGGTAACAATACTTTGATGAAAGCTTGGGTTGGTGTCGCACCTAAATCTAGTGCTGCTTCTTCTAAGTGGGGGTCTAAATTAGTCAGTCGGGAAGCAACTACAAGTCCAACGTAGGCTAGACAAAACACTACATGGGCTGCAACTATTGTCCACAAACTCAAAGGTACTGCAAAGGCTGCTAGACATACTAAAGTAGCCACTGCGATCGCAATATCGGGAATAATCAATGGTAGGTAAGCAATACCCAAATACAATTTCTTACCAGGAAATTCGTAACGCGCCAACCCAACCGCCATCAAGGTTCCCAGCACTGCGGAAATTGCCACGGCACAACCCGCAACTATCATACTGTTTTGCAAAGCCGATAAAATGCGATCGTCACTGAACAACTTGCGATACCAATCGAGAGTGAATCCTTGCCAAGTTGCACTGTAAGGCGACTTATTGAAGCTATAAAAGCCAAGTACCAGTATGGGCAGGTACATGAACACAAATATCAGCAGTGAGAAAACCGCTTGCCATGAGACACGCGGTTTTTTGATAAATGGAGAGATATTCACGTTTATATATGATTTTTCTTGATAGCAATCGGTTATATCATATCTTATGTAAAAAGTCAATTCTTACTGACTAGCGATCGCCACTTTCTTTTCCATCACTGTGAATATACAAGTAGTTCTTGTCAAGATTGCAATATTCCTGGCAAACATTGCAATATTTCTTATCAACATTAGAATATTCCTGGCAAACATTAGAATATTCCTGGCAGACATTGCAATATTCCTGGCAAACATTAGAATATTCCTGATCAATACTGCAATATTTCTCATCAACATTAGAATATTTCGGTATAATCTATTTCCCACTCGGACACACTGACTGCATTTCTTGGGGAAGTTGCCGACACATCTGCTGTAATCCTTGAGGATTAATTTGCCACCAAGCAAATAATCCCAGACTTGTACCCCCTACAAGCAACGCCAACACTCCCCCCAGCATTACTAAAGGTTTACGCCACTTCGGTTTTGTAATTAAAGTTGGTGGAATTTCTGGGTTGAGAGGTGGTTCTTCTGAAAGATCCAAATCTAGATCCGAATTTAGATCCAAATCTAGCAAAGCTTGGGAACTTTCTGTAAAAGAAGTTGGTTCTTCTAATTCCTCTAGTTCTTCTGGTTCTTCTAGTTCTTCTAATTTCTCTAGTTCTTCTTCTTGTATTTCTGTTTCTATAATCTCTTCTGGCAACGCCGGAGTCACGGGTACTAAGTATTCTGGAGAGACACGGCAATAGGTCATCACAACCGATGTATTATCATGCCCATTTTTTTCGTTTGCTAAGTTAATCCAGTTGCGGACAGCATCTTCAACTGTCATTTGCCCTGTTAGCACGGGTATTGCATAATCCTGCCAAGATTGTTCTACCCAGTTGCGATCGCTTAAACCATCAGAACACAGTAGCAAAATGCCATCTTCTTCCAGAATAAATCGCTGAACATTGAGACGCAAAGATTCTGAATTTCTTGTCCCCAATGCTTGAGTTAAAGCACTCGCATCTGGTCTGAAGAGTGCCTTTCGATACAAACTTTTAGCAAGGCGTACTTCTCGCGTTGCCACATCATCATCTATAGTTAGTAGCTGGCAATAATTGCGAGTAATCCAATAGGCCCGGCTATCGCCAACATTAGCCAAGTAAAGCTCATGGGTATTATTTGATTGCCACCCAGTACTTGTCTGGATTCGTTGTGGAACTTGCAACGCCATCACAATAGTTGTAGCCATGCGTTCTTTGCCCTGGCGTTTTTGTTCGTTATTGCGGGCACAAATTACATTATTTACCACCCGTAAGCTTGCTTCTAATTGTTCCTGCAACAACTCAGGTGAAAAAAGTGCAGTTTGTTCTGTCACCTCAGTTAGTAAAGCGCGAATTTGCAACTTTACAGACTGCACTGCCAACTGACTTGCAACCTCACCGCCTTCGTGCCCACCAATGCCATCGCACACAATCGACAAGTGGCGCAATAAAGGTTCATCTAAATCACTCAAACTATTGGGATAGCAAGCATCTTCATTTTGCGCCATCATTGGGCCAATATCTGTAGAACCTGCCACCTTTAAGGCTAATGGCAATTCTGCCGCAGCTGCTAGTAGTAAATTATTGAGTTGAATACTAATTTCCTCTAACTCAATCTCAGTTTCACACATCTCTTGGACAATGTCCTGTAACGCTTTAGCTACTGATGCCTTCGCAGAAACTACCCAAAACTGCCAACATTCCCCCAGATTTTGTAAACTCAACTTCTCATCAGCTGGTGTTTGGTAGAGTTCCAACAGTCGCACACACCAACCTTCGACTCTCAAGTTGTCTATTACTAGTAAACTGCGGCTAAGTCCCAATTCTGCTAGAGGTGTCCAAAGTTGGAGAATTTGCCACAGCCAATAAACTTGTCGTACTGCCGTGGCTTCCTCCCAAGCCTCAACAATAGTTGGATAGATATTTCCTGTCTTATCTATCGGCGCATTTTCCAATAAGAGGATATCAGTTGTATCTTCTTCAAGATTACTAGCAAACCCATAAGCCTGTGGCAGATGCAACCGCTCTTGATATAACCGTAAATAAGGAATTACTGCCGTTGGCAATTCTTCAGGTACATCTGGCGGCAGTCCCGGTTGAGTATCCAGCCAAATCTGTTGTTTAATTACCTCATACCTGTCTGCTACCTTTGTGCCTGGTGGGATGTAAGCAGCCAATGAGCCAGTCGCCCAAAGATAGCGGTGAACTAAAGGAGTTTGGCAACTGGCACAAACGTTATCTCCCATAGGATTAATGGGGCTATTACAGCGTGGATTTATACAAAAAATTATCAATTGAGTGGAAATCATAAAACAAGAGTCAGGAGTCAGAATTCTTATTTATACATAAACTTCGATTAACTTTAGCTGGCAATGAATTGAAGGCTAGAATAAACTGGACTTGTGTACTGCTAGCTACACCTTGTTACTGAAATTAATCAAAATTACAAAATTATTGGTAGAAATACCCAGTTTTGTTTTCTGTAAATAACTTATATCTGGCTGTATCTAATCGTAGAAATGCATTTACGTCAATGTAGAGTTTAGGATGGCGCTATGCCAAGTTTTACCTTAATCTGGCTTCTGGCAGGAGCAGTTCTGTGTTTAATGGAACTGTTCTTACCGTCGGCGTTTGTCGCCTTGATGATGGGAATTAGCGCTTTTGTGGTGGCGCTGCTGTCTGGAGTGGGTATGGGAAGTGTATGGTTGCAAATTGTAGTTTGGCTGTTGCTTTCCATAGCCCTAATCGTGCTTTCTCGTCGGTTTTTGCAACCAAGACAACGCAAATCAAAAATTCGGGATGCAGTCATAGCTGAAACCTTAACAGAAATTCTGCCTGGAAAAACAGGGCGGGTACGGTATGAGGGAAATTCTTGGCAAGCAAGATGTGACGATGACAAATTTACCATACCACCCCATCAAAGAGTTTATGTGGTTAGGAGGGAAGGTACTACTTTGATTGTTGTACCGGAAAATCTGTTGAATTCTTGAGTATTTGTCATTTGTCACTTGTACTGAGCGAAGTCGAAGTATTTGTCATTTGTCATTTGTCACAATTCAATAGTTCTTTTTACTCTAATTTCTCTGCTCACTCATCTCCTCCACTTTGCACTCCCTTTATTAAAAATTAGGAGATTTACAATGGAACAGTTTTTTTTACTAGTATTTTTAGCTCTTGGTGGTTCTGCTGTAGCAGGTTCGGTGAAAGTCGTCAATCAGGGCAATGAAGCTTTGGTGGAAAGATTGGGTAGCTATAACAAAAAACTAGAACCAGGACTAAACTTTGTCGTTCCTTTTGTAGATAGAGTTGTCTACCGAGAAACTATCAAAGAAAAAGTCTTAGATATTCCTCCTCAACAGTGCATTACCCGTGACAACGTTGGTATTGAGGTAGATGCAGTGTTTTATTGGCGCATTGTGGATATGGAAAAAGCCTGGTACAAGGTAGAAAATCTCCAAGCGGCAATGATAAATATGGTGCTGACTCAAATTCGCGCCGAAATGGGACAACTGGAGTTGGATCAAACTTTTACTGCTCGTTCCCACATCAGTGAGCTTTTATTACAAGATTTGGATGTTGCGACCGATCCTTGGGGTGTGAAAGTGACACGGGTAGAACTGCGAGATATTATTCCGTCTCAAGCAGTACGAGAATCGATGGAATTGCAAATGTCAGCAGAACGACGCAAACGGGCTGCAATTTTAACTTCTGAGGGCGATCGCGAAGCTGCTGTCAATAGCGCCAGAGGTAAGGCTGACGCGCAAATCTTGGATGCGGAAGCTCGTCAAAAATCGGTAATTTTGCAAGCGGAAGCTGAACAAAAGGCGATCGTTTTGAAGGCTCAAGCAGAACGTCAACAACAAGTTTTGAAAGCCCAAGCGATCGCAGAGTCATCAGAAATTATTGCCCAAAAGCTCCACAATAATCCCAATGCCAATAAAGCAGTGGAAGTTCTGTTTGCCTTGGGCTATCTCGATATGGGCGCGACAATTGGTAAAAGCGATAGCAGTAAAGTGATTTTTATAGATCCGCGTTCCATTCCCGCTGCCTTAGAGGGTATACGCTCCGTCGTTTCAGATGGTCAGGTTAACTCTAACGATTTGTTTTCTAAACAAATCCCAGGATTAGAAAATAACCGCTCTAGTTAAGAATGGGAAATGGGAAGCAGGGGAGCAGAGGAGACAGTGGAGGTACGGAGAGAAAGAATAATTATTGCCCAATGCCCCATGCCCCATTCCCAATGACAAATGACAAATGACAAATGACAAATGATAATTAACCCAGAACAGGTTATCAACGCTATTATTGCGATCGCGAATCCTTTAATTAAGGAAAAAATTCAGCGCAATGAGACTGTAATTAAATTACTTCAGCAGTTTAACCTCGATCCAGAGCATCCACCAGCAGATTTTAGTGGGGTTTATGCATACACACTGGTAGAGTACGGTGTTGGAAAACCTAAGCCTTTTTTAGAACTTTTTCGCCAAGAAGCAATAAAACAGGCTTTCCGTAAAGCATTTGACCATAACAACCCCTCAATTTTGCTTTCTGAGGTTGATGCTTGGCTTAATGCTTATGCGTTGGGTGATGACATTAGAAGTTTGGGAACTGACATTAGAAGGGAAATTGCCGCATTTTATATTGTTTTTGCAGAAGTTGCTAAACGCACTCGCAACCCAGCAGATACATTAATGAGTCAACAAATTGGCTCTTTGCAAAAACGCATTGCAAATATCCAAGAAGTACTTGACAGGTTGCCGACGCTGGAAGGTATTCGGACAGAAATAGCGCGGTTGGCTGCACAAAATTCCTTTGCACTGCTAGAGGCCGAAACATCTACTGAAAATAAATGTCGAGCTATAGCTTTAGCTCAACAAATGCGCGGCTGGTTTGAAACTTTGGGCTACCGCTTTGAAAAGTATGAAGTTTGGGGTGATTCATATTTTGAGTGGATTATCAATGTGCCAACCCGGCGTAACCGATATGACCGCATCCTGATTCGGGGAATTGAGGGGGAAGTTGGACTTAAGGATGTCGCTGTTTTGCGTTCCTCTGTGGAGCAGCAGAGAACTGATGAAGGTTGGTTAGTTACAGCCAGACGGATTGCACGCGCGGCGCGAAATGAGGTGGAAAAGGAGGAAAATCGCCACTTAGGTTGTTACACTTTTGACGAACTCATTGACCAAGATGCTGATTTTAGCGATTATCTCGATTGGTTGGAAGCAGAAATCATCCGGCGGCAAATAGATACAAAATACGTTCCTTTAGCTTGTACAAAAGAAGAAATTGACCCCGATACTAAACAGCGTATCGGCATCAGTCACTATAGCGATCGCGATGGTTGGATTGATGGTTATATTGATGTGTGGTTGGACGATCCCGCCAAAGAGCATATTTCTATACTAGGAGAATTTGGTACGGGGAAAACTTGGTTTTCCTTCCATTATGCTTGGGTGGCATTGCAACGTTATCGAGATGCCCAAAAACGCGGTGTAGAGCGTCCCCGTTTGCCTTTGGTGATTACGCTGCGAGATTTTGCCAAAGCGATAAATGTCGAGAACGTTTTAGCAGGGTTCTTTTTTACACAACATAATATTCGTTTAACTAGCGAAGTCTTTGACCAGTTAAACCGCATGGGCAAATTGCTGCTAATTTTCGATGGTTTTGACGAAATGGCAGCAAAAATTGACCGTCAGCAGATGATTAATAACTTTTGGGAACTGGCAAAAGTGGTGGTTCCCAGTGCCAAGGTTATCCTGACTTGTCGCACCGAACATTTTCCCGACGCTAAGGAAGGACGTGCTTTACTCAATGCCGAGTTGCAAGCTTCTACCAAGCAGTTCACAGGGGAAACACCGCAGTTTGAAATGCTGGAACTAGAGAAATTTAACGACGAGCAAATTCGACTAGTGTTGTCGCATCAAACGGTAGCTGCAACGATTGAACAAGTAATGGGAAATCCGCAATTACTGGATTTAGCCCGTCGTCCGGTGATGAGTGAGTTAATTTTGGAAGCTTTGCCAGATATTGAGGCGGGTAAACCTGTGGATATGTCGCGGGTTTACTTGTACGCGGTGCGGCGGAAAATGGAACGGGATATAAAGAGCGATCGCACGTTTACTTCTTTGGCAGAAAAGCTATACTTTTTGTGCGAACTTTCTTGGGAAATGCTGTCTACTGACAAAATGAGCCTCAATTATCGGCTGTTCCCAGAACGCATTCGCCGCTTATTTGGTTCTATCGTTCAAGAAGAGAAGGATTTAGACCACTGGCATTATGACATGATGGCGCAAACGATGCTTGTGCGTAATGCTGATGGTGACTACACTCCGGCTCATAGATCGCTGTTAGAGTTTTTTGTAGCGTATAAATTTGCAGCAGAGTTGGGAGCGTTGGCTAGCGATTTTACTGAATTAGCCCAAGCACAGTCAGGTTTGAATAGCAGTGCAGTGCCTATTGACTATACATGGTCTGGTTATTTTTCGCGCAAGGATAATATTATTGCACCACTAAAAGCATTTACAAGTGAGTCTTTTGAGAAATTGAGAGAAACTTTTGGTAAAGCACCACTTACAAAAGCTGTGATGGATTTGCTTGTGCCGATGTTAGGTGATAGTGATTCGCTAATTAAGGTTATTGAGGTGACACGCTTTAGAAGTGAGGATGAGGTTGGTTATGTTGGCGGAAATGCGGCGACCTTAGCAGTGAAGGTAGATAAAGGAGCCTTGGAGGGGAGAGATTTAAGTTGTACTTTGATTAAAGGGACAGATTTTAGGAATGCTCGTTTGCAGAGCGTGAATTTTGCAGAAGCAAATTTAGCAGATTGTGATTTTACACTTTCAGTTGCATTTAGTCCTTATGGAAAGATTCTTGCTAGTAGTAGCACTAACGCAGTTAGATTACGGGATATTGAAACAGGTAAACTCCTAAAAACTTTATATGGGCATAGTTGTTGGATATTCTCAGTTGTTTTTAGTACTGATGGAAAGCTGTTAGCTAGTAGTAGCGTTGACGCAAAAGTTAGATTATGGGATATTGAAACAGGTAAATGCCTAACAGCTATTAATGGAGATCCATATACACTACATTCAGTTGTATTTAATCCTGTTGATGGAACATTAGCTAGTGGGGGTTCTGACTCAAAAGTAAAATTATGGGATGTGAATACAGGTGAATGCTTTAAAATTCTACAGGGGCATAGTAGTACAATTCGTTCGCTTGACTTCCACCCTGGCGGTAAAAGTCTTGCTAGCGGTAGTTCCGACTGCACAGTAAGGTTATGGGATGTGGACACAGGCGAATGCTTCAAAATTTTGCCAGGACACTCGAATGTAGTGCAGGAAGTAGCTTTTAGTGCTGATGGGCAAATCCTTGCCACAGCTAGTGAAGATACTACTGTTAAGTTGTGGCATATCCCGATTGGAGAATGTTTTCAAACACTATGTGGACATACTGCTGAGGTATTTTCAGTTTCCTTCAATCCTGATGGTAAAACTGTTGTTAGTGGTAGCCAAGATGAAACAATCAAAATTTGGGATGTTGAAACTGGCGAATGTCTAAAAACATTGAGAAGCGATCGCCCCTATGAACGCATGAATATCACAGGTGTTAAAGGTTTAACCACAGCAGAAATTACTACCCTTAAATCATTAGGTGCAATGGAAGATGGGGAATAAATTTTAGGCGATACCTGATGGGAGGCTAGCGCGATGTCTACAATGGGCTATGCCTACGCACTTTTGGTAAATGTAGAAGATGAAGACTTGTAAAGGAAAGTTGATTTACCGCAGTAACAAAACCTCAACTCCTAAAACTTCAGCACTTGTTCCTAAAGCTTCATCAGCCGTTACCAATTGGATATTATTTTGAAAAGCGATCGCCAAATGTAGAGCATCCAGTGTACGCAACGGTGTATCAAATCGACTAATCCACTCACGGGCTAAATTATAGTGAACTGTTTCTATCGCGATTTGAGTATAAAATTCACTTTCCAAATCTGCTTGGAACCTCGCTACAATAGCTGTTGCATCCTGCTGAGATATTTCTCGCATTCTGACTCGACGCGATAGCGCAGAAACCAGTTCAACCTCAACCAATTGACTCAAACCAACTTCAGTTTCATTGATAAGTAACTGTTCAACTACATCGCTTAAAGCTTCTGTCCAATATAAAGGAGCAATAATGCTTGTATCTAAATAAATCAACGACATTCCTCTGTACGCGCATTTATGACGGTTGCACTCAAAGACTCACCCTCAATCGCCAGGGAATCTCGAAATTGTTTCATATTTGCTAACCGTTGTTCCTTTTGTAGCAGAGGAACTAAACGAGCTACAGCTTTATCTTGCTCCAGCAAAATTACTTCTTCTCCCCTAGCTACCCGTTCCAAGAGAGATTTTAAATTGATGGCTGCTTCTTCAATGCTAATTCTCAACACTTCATTACTCCTGTTGTTAAGCTTAAATATTAAATAAAATTTCCTGTTTACATTATTGTAATTGGATTTAGCCACTTTATATCTTATTTAGTAATATCTAAAAAATAGATACAATGAAAGATAGTGAACGCATTTTAGGTTCACCTCATATTTCATCTAAACTATTTGATAAAATTACAATGACTAGTAAGAAAAATTTAATGTCTACTACAGGCTACGCCTACGCAACGCTTATCCCATACTTTTCATGATGAAATAATCAAGCTTTGATGCTTTGTAAATTATGACATTATCTATTCAGCCAACCACAGCAATAAGTGTAGAAGAGTTCTTAAAACTACCGGAGACAAAACCAGCAAGCGAGTATTTTAACGGGCAAATATACCAAAAGCCTATGCCACAAGGAGAACACAGTACTTTACAAATTGAATTAGCTTCTGCCATAAATCAAGTTGCAAAACTACAAAAATTAGCTTATGCCTTTCCTGAATTACGCTGTACATTTGAAGGTCGTTCAATAGTACCAGATATTGCTGTGTTTGAATGGCAAAAAATTCCCCTTGATGCAAAAGGTAGAGTTACAAATAAATTTGAGATTCCCCCAGATTGGATAATCGAAATTCTTTCACCAGAACAATCACCTAACCGAGCGATCCGCAAAATTACATTTTCTATTCAAAATGGAGCGAAGCTAGGTTGGTTACTCGATTCTGCTGATGAGTCCATCATGATTTTTGAACCTAATAAATTACCAGAATTAAAAGAACAGCAAGATATCTTACCAGTTTTGAGTGTTTTGGAAAACTGGCAATTAACAGTTGCAGATGTATTTAGTTGGTTGAGTTTTATTTGAATAAAACATTTATTACAGCAGAAATCAGAAATAAAACACGCTTTATCCGTCTCATAAATTGGTATAACTATTGACTAATCCCAGTACTTTGATTCACCTGGCATTGACTGCACAACCCAAAAAACTCTAGGGTGTGGTAAAAAACTTTAAATTTATGGCTTGATTCTAACTGGTTTTCTAAGTCATGAACTGGACATTGATTAATCGCAATTGAGACACCACATTGCAAGCAGGTAAGGTGGTGTTTATCTTGTTGTGCTAGGCTATAGAGGGCTTCACCATTAGCCAAATTCCGCACTTGTACTATACCTTCTAGTTTTAAGGCTTCTAGAGAACGGTAAACTGTTGCTAAACCCATACTCTGATTTGTATTACGTAGTTCTACGTAAATATCTTGGGCGGAAATGCCTTTTTTGATATTTTTCAGGAGGTTGAAAATACGCTCTTGACTGCGGGTGCGTATAGCTCTCATAGACAATTATTTAAGTATGCCACTGTAGTTTGAAGCTGTTAGATGAGCTAATCGATCGATTAACTTTAACCGCTTCGTAATCTTATTTTCACTCAGTTGGAACAGAAAGTTATAGTATAGCGATCGCAGCATTCAGCAAAAGCCCGTGCAAACCAAGTATCTAGCCAAAATTTTCGTGACCCTTCGTCCTTCAGTTTTAGACCCCGCTGGTGTGGCAGTACAATCCGGTCTTAAGCAACTGGGATACGATAACGTTGACCAGGTGCGGATTGGCAAGTACATTGAACTCACCATCACCTCAACTGAAGAGAAGAAAGCCCGTCAAGACCTTGATACCATTTGTGACCAAATGCTATCAAATCCGGTAATTGAAAATTACCGCTTTGAATTAATTGAGGTCGAAACTCAAACTGGAGTATTTTAGGGACTAGGGACTGGGGACTGGGAACTGGGGACTAGGAAAAAGTTTTCCAATACCCAATGCCCCATGCCCAATGACAAATGACAAATGACAAATGACAAATGACTAAATTCGGTGTTGTTGTTTTTCCCGGTTCTAATTGCGATCGCGATGTTGCTTATGTAATCAGAGATTTACTGGGGCAACCAACGCGCATGGTTTGGCATCAAGAAACAGATATTGCTGATTTGGATGTTGTGATTATTCCTGGTGGCTTTAGTTACGGGGATTATCTCCGCTGTGGTGCGATCGCGCGTTTTTCACCTGTGATGCAACAGGTTGTGGAACACGCCCAAAAGGGTAAGTTTGTCCTCGGTATTTGCAACGGCTTTCAGGTATTAACTGAAGCTGGACTTTTGCCAGGGGTGTTAACCAAAAATCGGGATTTACATTTTATTTGCGATCGCGTCCCCTTGAAAGTTGAGCGTACTAATCTATGGACGCAAGCTTATACAACTGGTGAAGTTATCACTTTGCCCATTGCCCACGGAGAGGGGCGATTCTACGCTGATGCAGCCACTCTTGCAGAAATTGAAAATAACGGGCAAGTCATATTTCGCTATGAAGGCGAAAATCCCAACGGTTCACTGAACAACATCGCCGGGATTTGCGATCGTCGGGGTAATGTGTTGGGAATGATGCCGCACCCAGAAAGGGCATCAGACGCAATGCTAGGGGGTAGTGACGGCTTGAGGTTGTTTCAAGGCTTACTAGAGAAAGTAGCGGCATTAGCGTAAAGCAAATATCGGGCGATCGGTTGAGCGTTTTGCGATCGCTGTCTGCAAGATAAATGAACATTCTTCTACAGACAGCGATTTATTTTTTTGAGTAGGAACTTTGAAGTATTTTTCACAAATTATAAGCTCACGTGTTCTAATCTTTTAGTAGACTTACAAAAGTCCGCGTACACAAAAAACTTCCAGCCAATTGTGGCAAGTTTTTGAGAACAAAGAGAGAAACAAACTTATGGGACTTTTCGATCAAATTCTTGGTGCCGTCGCTAATCCCAATCAACAGGGCAGCTTAGGTGAAATAGGAAGCATTGTTAATACTGTACAGCAGTTGAGCGATCGCACAGGCGCAAATCCTTCTACCATCCAATCAGTTTTGTCAATTGTAGGTGGTCAAGTACGTTCTGCTTTACAAGACAAACAAGCTACAGATGGTAATGAAGCCACACAAAGTTTAGTCAGTCAATATGCTGGTACTTCTGCTAACCCCCAAGCCGTCAATTCGTTGTTTTCTCCTCAAATACAACAGCAAGTAGCTGAAGTTGCTGCCCAGCGCACTGGGTTGGATGCTGGTATCGTTCAACAATTGCTACCTTTGGCAGTACCTTTGGTGCTAAAATTTTTGCAATCAGGTGCCAATGCTCAAAATCCCCAAGCTGGCGGCAATCCTGTCCTAAATTCCTTTTTGGATGCTGATGGTGATGGTGATGTCGATATCGCTGATGCCATCCAAATGGCTAGTCGATATATGAGACAGTAACAGTTTTCTCCCAACTCCCCATTCCTTTGGGATAAACCAGACATCGGTAATTATACCTTGCTAGATTTTTAGCTAAGACATAGGCTGAAAACACGATCAATTTATAAATATAACTCAGACAGTCTATGTCTAAATTATTTGACTGTATTACTGAAGAACTACAAGACTTTATTGCTGCCCAACACCTTTTCTTTGTTGGCTCTGCACCTTTGAGTCCTACGGGTCATGTTAACCTGTCTCCTAAAGGTCAGGACTGTTTTCGTATCTTGTCTCCCAACCGAGTAGGTTATGTAGACCTCACAGGTAGTGGTAACGAAACATCAGCCCATTTGCAAGAAAATGGGCGGATAACCTTCATGTTTTGTGCCTTTCAAGAACCCGCGTGTATCTTGCGTCTTTACGGCCAAGGAACCACCATTTTACCGAGTTCTCCAGAGTGGGACTCGTTGTATTCTCTATTTTTGCCGATACCAGGAACTCGTCAAATTATCGTCGCTGACATTGAAAAAATCCAAACCTCCTGTGGTTTTGGCGTACCACTCTATGAATATCAAGGTCAGCGCCAGACTCTAGTAAACTGGGCTACTAAAAAAGGCGAAGAAGGAGTTAGAGAATATCAACAGAAGAAAAATCTTGTCAGCCTTGACGGTTTAGCAACACCACTGAGTAAATTACTCTAACTTTGCCTGATGGATTATTCTATTAATCCATATATTAGCGATCAAAGTAAAGGAGTCAGCAATCGAGAGACTCTCACAGCTAACTTGAACCAAAAAGGTTTTTTATCGTACTCATTAAGATCGACAGCAACACAGACAGCTAAATCATCCTCTAACATCTTTTTCACACTTTGGACAAACCGAGGCTCGGTAACAAAACCCATAACTTCAAAGTTGAGGGAAAAAGAGCGATTATCTAAGTTAACGGTTCCTACCCCTGCTAAATTCTCATCAATGACTATAATTTTCTGGTGCATAAACCCATTTTTGTAACGATACAACTTGATACCGATTTTTTCCATTTCGGTGTAGTAAGAAAAGGAACATAAATAAACAAATAAATGATCGGGTCGATTTGGTAAGAGAATTCGCACATCCACACCTCGCATTGCTGCCAGTTTTAAAGCTGACAATGTTGCCTCATCCGGCACAAAGTATGGACTAGCAATCCACAGGTGAGTTTGAGCTTGATTAATTAGTTCGACGAAAAAAAGCTTACAAGCTGGCAAATGATCTGCGGGGCCTGTAGGAAGTATGAATACAGTTTGATTATCCTGATTAATTTTTACCTGCCAGTTAACTTCGATAAGTTTTCGAGTTGCCCAATACCAATCTCGCACAAAAGAGCTTTGTAGGCATTGTACAGTTGGGCCTTCGAGCATCATGTGGGTGTCGCGCCAGGGACTCAAGCGAGGATTTTTTCCTAAATATTCGTCACCAATATTCAGTCCACCTACAAATGCTATTTCTCCATCCACCACCAGAATTTTCCGATGATTACGAAAATTAAATTGGAACCGATTACCCTGACCTTTAGTAGTGTTAAATGCACTCACTGCAATTCCATGCTGTTGTAGAGATTGGATATAAGGGCGAGATAATTTCTTAGAACCAATTTCATCGTAGAGAAAATAGATGCTTATTCCTTGCTTGGCTTTAGCAATTAACGCTTCTTTAAACTCATTACCTGATTGGTCATCGTTAACAGTATAGAATTGGAATAAAATATAATTTTTCGCCGATGCAATCTTTTTCAGCATTGCTTCATAGGTTTGCTGACCATCAATTAGTAATTCGGCAGCATTGCCTGATGTGAAAGAAATTTCTGTAAAAGCCTCCGCTAATGGTTGCAACTCGGCTAGATTATCTGGTGGCGCAACCTGAAATTTAATCAGTTCGCTATAAGTCGAACGAACAAGCTGGTAGTGTTGTGCATAGACTGAGCGCAGTGTTTCAGCATATCCATGAAATTTAGTTCTTCCTAAAATCCAATACAACGGAATAGCTAGCCAGGGAAAGGTAATTAAAGAAATGCTCCAGGCAATTGCCCCTTGAGAAGAACGCACATTCATCACTGCATGGGCTGCATGTGCAACTCCCACGACATGAACAACAACTGTAGCTGTGCTAAAAATCGCTAGAACACCAGCATCTACAAGCATCTTAATTTTTTTAAGTATTGGTATAAGTAAATTCTGCCAGCAATGGCTTATGATCGGATGAACAAATTTGGTCTAGCACTTTAGCACTGGCTTTCTTCACACTGATATCTCGATAAAAGATATGGTCTAAAGGAGGTGATAACAAAAAGCGTTTAATTTTCTCCTTCTCATCAGGTGCGAAAATTACAGGCGTTAATCCTAATTGAGTGGTTACTTGATTGAGAATAACTGCTCTTTTTCGACTCCAAGTATTGAAATCTCCTGAAAATATTAGTGGCCCCCGATGTGTAGATAAGGCTTGCTCTAATTCATTTAGTTGGATTTTAAATTTATTTATATCTACAAAATTGATCAGATGAGTATTAATTGTCAGCAGAGTTATGCTTTGCTCAGGTAGCAGATACTCAGTTATTAAAGAAATTTTAGGAGTTTTAACAATCGGTTCATAATGTTTAGTAGCTATAACTTTTTTGGTAATTGGGCTGATTGTAGAGGCTGTAAATATTCCTGAATAAGTTTGGTGATGAATATCTACGAAGTTAGGAGCAAAACTCCAATTCATTTTTAACCATTTTCCCCATTCATTTGCCTCTAACTTTAGAGAAAACTCTTGTAGAAATATAAGGTTTGGTTGATAAGTTGCAATAATTTTGGAAAAATCTTCTACCCAAGCATTATTATAGTTTTGTTTAGCAATATTCCAACTGAGAACTTTAATTGATTGACTATTAATTTCTGTTTGAATTGAATGATTTTTGTCAATTGTGAGTTCTTGTAAACGAAAAAATCTATAACCCGGAACCAATTTCGTAACTAGAGTGTTTACGTGTTCTTGAATATTAGGCATTACTAATATTAAAATGGATTTATTCTAGCTTAACGCTGACTTTTCACGGCATCTGGAAAACCTCTCTCTAAATCTCTCTCCTAAAAGGAGAGAGACTTTGAATTTTCCCCCTTCCCGACGCGGGAAGGGGGTTAGAGGATTAGGTTTTTGGTAGACTTTTCCACATAACGTGAAAAGTCAGAGCTTAACGCTATTAAACAGTCGTTAGAGAAGAATAGCACGTTTGTAAAGCTACAATCTATGCTCCATAAGCACTAGAGCTTGAACAATGTCAGGATGGATCGGGCGATTTCCCTGGATAGACCTTAAAGCTTACCAGAGTGGCTTAAGAGAGCGATCGCAACTATAACATCTGACCGTCTAAGCGGCATAATTTTACTTTATTAATGATCTTTGCACCTATTTTTTCATAAAATTTGATTCCACGCTCGTTAGACACAGCTACAGTCCAATCGATTCTGCCACAACCTTTTTCTTTGGCAATCTGGCGCAAGTGTAGCATGAGTGCTTGACCAACTTGGTGGCTTCGATATTCAGCTTTGACATATAAATCATCCAGCCAAATTCCAGGTTTTGCTAAAAAAGTTGAATAGATAAAGTGATAGGTTGCCAACCCAATAGTATCGCCATTAACCTCAGCCAAAAGAACAAAAGCAAGAGGCGCTTCTCCAAATAAATCAATTTCTAGCTTTTGAGGAGTTGCTTCTATAGATTCAGGACAACCATCAAATTCAGCTTTCAAATGAATCAATTCCATAATGGCAGGAATATCTTTTTTATTTGCATATCGAATTAAAATATTCCTACCCTTCTTATTCTCGCTATCTAATATTTTCCTAAAACTCATATTGGGGAATAACTTCTGTCTCATTCTTTGCTGCATTTATCCACTCTTGCATTGCTGCAAGTTCTAAAACTAACTCCACATAATTTATAGAAACAGTATCTAACTGCACATCATAGGCTATAAAGCGCAGAACAACTGGAGCAAAGAAAGCATCGGCAATCGTAAAATTGCCAAATAAAAAATTGCCACCAGCCCCAAACTTTTGGCGTGATTCTTGCCAGATACTAATAATACGGTCAATGTCTTGTTGTACTCCGGGTTCTAAACCTTTACCAGGATATTTAGTACGGCAGTTCATCGGCATATTCTGACGCAAGTTTTGAAATCCTGAGTGCATTTCTGCACTGATAGAACGAGCTAATGCTCTTGCAGCCTTATCCTCTGGCCACCATTGCAGGGTTGGAAAAGTTTCAGCTAAATATTCACAAATAGCGAGAGAATCCCACACTGTTTGTTTATCGTGCAATAACACAGGTACTTTTCCTGATGACGAATATTGCCGAATTTTCAATGAACAATCTGGGTCGTTATAGAGAGGAATCCGAATTTCATTGAATTCCAAACCGAATTGCTTCATCGCTAACCAAGGACGAAGCGACCAAGATGAATAATTTTTGTTGCCAATTACTAAAGTAAGTTGTGTCATGTTTTTAATACCGATAAAGTTGTTCAATCCACATAGACACATCAGTTTCCGAACCTGAAGAGAAAGATTTTCCGGTTACAGGGTCGTAAGCTTGCCAATAGATATTACCGTGGCGGTCAACCTTTTGCCAAACTTGTAATTCATTACGATCGGCTAGGAGTTTTTTGACAAAATTCTCCCAAATCAGATGCAGAGATTTCCAGAAGTTTGAGTTGGTTTTTTTCTGGAATGACGGACTACAATTGATTTCTATATCTTCTTTTTGTAAACACTTAATGTTATTGTTCATAAAATTATTCCTGAAAGTTTCTCAGTAAATAAAACAGTAACAACATCTCAGTTAGGAATCAAATCATGGCTTGCATAGGTTCTATAAATTCCATTTATAGATATGAGAAATCATTAAGGGATTACCAAGAAATAAATTATCCGCTCTTGTGGGGTGGACATCTTGTCCGCCCTATGAACTGGGCGGGCGAGACGCCCACCCCACAATAAAAGTTATATATTTTTTTATTTGGAAGTTCCTAATACAACCTTTTTGCCACAATAAAGTCAGGATGTGTATACCCTTGTTCCGATCAATTGCCTATGAAACTCTCTCAACTCCGAGCCATAGTTGCAGTAGCAGATCGTGGTAACTTTAGTGAGGCAGCCTTAGAATTGCAGCTTTCCCAACCTGCAATTAGTCATGCGATCGCCACCCTAGAAGAAGAATTAGGTGTGCCATTATTTGCTAGAGGTCGTCACGGTGCTGTGCTAACACCTGCTGGAGAGCGCATTTTGTATCATGCGCGTCAAGCAATGCAGCATCTAGAGATGATGCAACACGAAGCAAACCTGCATAAAGGTTTACACGGTGGTCATGTGCGAATTGCGGCTTTTCGGAGCGTTGCTACTCATTTATTACCAAAAGCGATCGCTCAATTTCACAATCAATTCCCAGAAATTGCTGTCACAATCATAGAGTGTGCTGCTTTTACGGATGTAGAGCAGTGTTTGCATGATGGACGTGCCGATATTGGTATTACCTGTCTGCCAACTGGTGAAGAATTTGAAACCTGGGAAATTTTTCGGGATGAGTATGTAGCTTTACTACCACCAGATAGCAAAATTAGCAGTCCGCAAATTACTTGGGAAGACATAGCAGCCTATCCGCCGGTTTTGCTTCCTTGTACACCTTGCGGACGTATTCTTCACAACCACCTAAAGACTTTCGCAATTCCAATCAATACTGCTACCGACATTCAAGAAGATTCCACAGTTGTTAGTATGGTGAATCAAGGACTGAGAGCAGCTATTATGCCTCGTTTAGCAGCTGTACCCATTCCCCCAAAGGTGCAAGTATACAGTTTACCTGCACCCCTCGAAAGAGTTATTGCAACTGCAACTTTATCTAATGCTCTGCAAATACCTGCGGTATTCACCTTTTTAGAAATGTTGAGTAAATTTGATTTTTATAGTTTAGCTAAATTCACTTATTGAACGCATACAAATTACGAATTACGAATTACGAATTACGAATTACTTAAACCGATGCCTCCTTTAGCGAATTCTTCAACGGTTTTTTGGGAGAATTCATGAGTTGCGATCGCCTGCAACATTGCCAATGGTAAAGTTAAATGATCCGCACCAGCTTGCAACGATGCGGCTGCTTCTTCAGGAGATTTGATACTAGCTGCCAAGATTTCCGTATCACTACCTTTGAGTACGCTAGCCATATCCCGCACTAAGGCAATACCATCACCTAACAATCGGGTAGCTCGATTTACATAAGCTATGGCAATTTTAGCTCCTGCTTCCCGTGCTACTGCTGCCTGTGCTGCACTATAAATCGCTGTCACCGAACAGATAATTTCTGGTGATAGACTCGCCACTACTTCAAACCCTAACGGTGTTGCGGGAATCTTTAAAATTGTTTGCGAACCAATAATCTCGAAAGCCTTTCTACCTTCAGCTAGCATCCCAGCTTTATCAGATGCCATAAGTTGATAGTATAACGGCCCATTTGTCAAGGCAACCAGTTTTTTGAGTGTGGTTTCTGGTGGAGTATCGCTTTGAGATAACAAAGTGGGATTTGTTGTAATACCTTTTACCCATCCCCAAAGCTTAACAACTTCAGCTTCCGATGCGATCGCGGAGTCTAGATATAGTGCCATACTTAATTCCTCCCTTTTCCTACCTGCATTTCTCCTGCTATACACCCTACATCGTTCAGAAGCTTTGCACTGATATTTCTGCCAATCCCTATCAGATAAGCATTTTACCTGTTTATTCTATACTTTTTTAAATACCTACCCTTAAAAACTACTACCCATTCCCTTTTCCTTAAGAAATGCATCAAATGTCAACCTACCCGGTAGCGAAGTTTGTGCGCCTGGTTTTGTCGCTGTCAAAGCACCTGCTGCTGCACCCCAAACAACTGCTTGATGTAAGGAAAGTCCTTCAAAAAGTGCCGCCGCTAAACCACCATTAAAAGCATCGCCTGCGGCTACTGTGTCAACTGCATGAACTGAAAACGCAGGTACAAAAAACTTTTCTTCAGCAGTGGCACAAAAAACACCTTTAGCACCCAGTTTGACGATCGCACATTTCACACCCCGTTGCAATAAAACCGCAGCTGCTTTAGCGGCTTGTTCCTCACCATTCACAGGAAAACCTACCAATTGCGCTGCTTCAACTTCATTCGGTGTAATAATGTCTACCAATGGATACAATTCATCTGGTAAATTAGATTGTGCGGGTGCGGGGTCAAAAATCACTTTTATGTTTGCACCTTTTGCAGCTTTAGCAGCAGCAATCACGGCAGTAATCGGAATTTCTAGTTGTAAAAGTAGTGCTGTAGCTGCTGGTAATAAGTGGAATAATCGCTCTACATCTTCTTGATTGACACGCCCATTTGCACCTGGAATGACGACAATTTGATTTTCACCAGTCTGACTCACGGTGATAATAGCGACTCCAGAACTAACAGTTTCATCCACAAAAATGTTATCAGTCTGCACACCAGATGTTTGCAAATTGTTAACAAGTTCCTTACCAAAATCATCTGCACCTACACGCCCCACAATCTGGGTAGGAATGCCCAATTTTGCTAATGCTACGGCTTGATTGGCTCCTTTCCCTCCCGAAACTTTAAAAAATTCTTCTCCTAGTAACGTTTCTCCTGCGACTGGCAACCGGGGTGTTGTTGCTACCAAGTCTATATTTATGCTGCCGAAAACGATAATACTCATGATGCTGCTCTTAAAGTTATTTTGATTGATATTACAGGATGCGATGTCTGAAGGGCTACGCCTACGCAAATATGTAAGTAAATTAGGGTTATGTGAAACGCTCGAAATGACCAATTCTCATAATTTACATCATGGTTAGTTGTACAGTACTTAATTGATAAACTCCTTTAACCCTTTTGGTGATGTTGCTAATTATATGTATGATTTTTTTTGTAGAAAGGCAAAATCATTGTGGTAAAAGCGTAAACTCTACGGACACAATACTTTTCGGATAATCCCAACAATCTCTTTTTTGGTTTAAGAGAAAGGTAAATTTAAACCTTTTCCCTTTCTCCTTTCCCCTTTAATCGAAAAGTATTGCTACGGACACTTGCTTCTCTTTTCCGACACGCCGTGAAATTTTTCACCAATAACTGGGAACCATATAACCATCGTTTTAATGGTTGTCTTGTTAGGAGTAGGTTATGACATTTAAAATTCTCAGTTTAGATGGTGGTGGAATTCGTGGTGTAGTTTCGGTACAAATGCTCAAAGAGGTTGAAAGTCGAATCCAAGCAACTTACGGCTTAGAGTTACACCAATATTTTGACATGATTACCGGTACTTCTACTGGTTCGATTATTGCTGCGGGACTGGCGAAAGGCTTAAATACCACTCAACTGCTGAAACTATATGAAACAAAAGCTGAGCAAATCTTCCCGCAGCCAAGGAATTTTGAAAAACCCTGGCGATTTGTCAAAAATATATTTTCACCCAAATATTCTCATGATGGATTAGAAAAAGCCCTGGAAGATGAATCTGCTTTGGGTAAAACTAAAATTGGCGAGATTACCAACACTATATTGTTGATTCTCGCCTATGATATGCGTTATCGCAACACAACTTTTTTCACCAATTTACATCCTGATTTGGGCGCTCGCTGGTACGATGGAATTCCACTCAAAGATATATGTATTAGTTCAGCATCAGCGCCAACTTTCTTCCCACCACGCGAGTTAAAAGCATCTGACGAAGACAAATTTGGTAAATGGTCATTCCCTCATATTGATGGCGGAGTTTGTGCTAATAATCCATCCTTGGCAGCAATTAGTCAAGCTTTAAAAGTGAGTCGTTCTCCTAAGCTATCAACAGAGGATAAGAAAAAATATAATTTAGAAAATCTCAAACTAGAGGATATTTCTGTACTCTCTATCGGTACGGGTAAAAGCGCCAACCCATTTGAATATGAACAAATAAAAAAATGGCACACGTTAAACTGGGTAGAGCGGCTTGTGGATGTGTTCATGGAACCAACAGGTGAAATAAATAGTACGATTTGTCAAAACATCCTTGGAGGTTTCGAGTCAGGGCACTACCTTCGATTGGATTTTGATTTAAATGAGAGATATAAACCCTTAGCAAATGAAGATTATAAAATGACTCGTACTCTCATAGAAAAAAAATATCTAAGGAAAAATCAGTATTTAGTTCAAGCTGTAAATACAAACCTCAAAGAATACAATGATGATTGCATAGTTCAGAATATCCGTGTAAATGAAGAGATGGATGATTCCAGCAATAAAAATATTAAAACTTTGATCGCTGCGGCTCAAGCTTTCATTGATATTGGTTTGATTTATGATTCTAGAGTGTATGGTAAAGGGCCGAAAGTAAAAGATGCAATCGAACAATTTATAAAAGTCAATCCTATTACCCAGGCAACTACGAATCAGACAGAGGCTTTATCAGTCTGATACAATGCTGAATTATTTGTAAGAAACTAGATATCTGACTTCTAAAACAAGTCAGATATCTGTGGCTTACAATTCTCGCAAATTAAATCGGATTGTTATACAAACAAAATTTGTTATTAGACGATCGCAGCAACAGTTGGCTCACTGTTATCGGACTCCTATTTTATTTTTGAAATATACTTAGTTTGCGCACTAAAAACTGGTGTTAGCCTTTGCAAAACTTGCTTCAACACCATCACCGTCCAATCTATATCAGCTTGCGTCGTCTCACACCCCAATGTGATGCGAATTCCCCCCAAAGCCGCTTTTTCGGAATAACCCATCGCTAACAATATCGGACTAGGACTAAGTTTACCACTATGACAAGCAGCACCAGCACTGATGCCGATGCCAGCAAGGTTTAGCTGTCGTACCAAGGTTTTACCGCTAAGTTTTTCCCCGTCGGCGTATTCTAGGCACATACTCACATGGTGAGGTAAACGATCGCAAACATCCCCTGTAGGGATTAAACCAGGAATTTCAGCTAATTGGGCAAAAGCGCGATCGCGTAACTCAATTAATCGTGGTGTTTCTGTAGCTAATTCTTCGGCTGCTAATTCTGCTGCTATACCAAATCCGGCAATTATCGGTACTGCTTGCGTACCAGAACGCAGTCCCATTTCTTGTCCACCACCACCTAGTAAAGGCATCAATTCCACACCAGGACGCACATACAACGCCCCTACACCTTGCGGCCCATAGATTTTATGACTAGAAAGGCTAAGTAAGTCTACAGGTAGTTGTTGCACATCTATAGGTAAGCGTCCCGCAACTTGCACTGCATCTGTATGGAACAAAGCACCATGCAAGCGCACAATTTTACCCAGTTCCTCAATTGGTTGCACAGTCCCAACTTCACTTTGACCGTAAATTATGGAAACTAAGGCTGTGTTGTGTCGCAACGCCGCCTTTAAATCCAAGGGGTTGACTCTGCCTTTAACATTTACAGACAAGCGCGTAACTTCCCAACCCGACATTTCTAGCAACTGCACTGTTTCAGAAATTGCGGAATGCTCAACACTGGAGATAATTATATGTTGAGGTACAGCATACAACCGAGCTACACCCATAATTGCAAGATTATTTGCCTCAGTGCCACCAGAAGTAAAAACGATCGATTCAGGAGTGGCGGCGTTAATTAAACCAGCAACTTGGACTCTGGCTTGTTCTACAACCATTGCCGCCCGTTGTCCCCACTCATGTAAGCTGGAAGGATTGCCCCACTGTTGAGTGAGGACTGTTTGCATAACTGCGATCGCTTCTTTTCGAGTCGGAGTAGTGGCGCTGTAATCTAGATAAATTTGCATATAACCGCTAATAGTGAGAACACACGTTAGTGATAGACTGTCGATCTTGTTAGCATATACAGTTTTAGTGGACAAATCCTGAAAAAAATATCTGTAATTTTACATCTAGCAGTCGATTTTTCTCTTTACTTGGAAACTTATTTCTCTATTTAATTCAGAGTACAAAATTTTGGGAATGATAAATATATCCACTCCCAATCCACTTTTAACAGATTACAGTGCAACTTATCTCTAGACAAAGATATTTTTTATATATCTTTTTACTGATATTCTCCCTCGCTGGTTGTCAACGAGTCCAGTCCTATAATCAGCGTCCAGCACCTTTACCACAAGACCCGTTAATTCAAGCTTACTTTAATCATTCTGAGTCTTCAGAATACCAAGAAGCTTACCGTCAGCAAACTCGTCTGGGGGATGATTTAGAAAAACAGATTGTCGATGCTATTACACAAGCTAAATCTACAGTAGATGTAGCGGTGCAAGAATTACGTTTACCCAAAGTTGCCCAAGCACTGGTTGATAGACAAAAAGCTGGGATAAAAGTCAGGATAATTTTAGAAAATACCTATAGCCGACCTTGGAGTAGCTTAACATCTGCTGAAGTAGGTAAGTTAGATAAAAGAGAACAAGAACGCTACAACGAATTTCGCAAATTTATCGATCTTAACCAAGATAATCAACTCAGTCTAGCCGAAATCAATCAAAGAGATGCTTTGATAATTTTGCAGAATGCCCAAATTCCCTGGCTAGACGATCGAGCTGATGGTTCAGCGGGTAGCAGCTTAATGCATCATAAATTTGTGATTGTGGACAATCGCCTCGTAATTATCACTTCAGCTAATTTTACATTAAGTGATACTTCGGGTGATTTTACAAATTCTAGCAGTTTAGGCAATGCCAATAATTTGTTGCAGATTGACAGCCCAGAATTAGCATCTTTATTTACAGAAGAGTTTAATGTTATGTGGGGAGACGGGCCGGGAGGTCAGCCGGATAGTCAATTTGGTTTGAAAAAACCGATGCGTTTACCTAAACAAATAATTTTAGGTAATACCAAAATTACTGTGCAATTTTCGCCTACTTCTCCAACTCAACTTTGGAGTAACAGTAGTAATGGTTTAATTGGTAAAACTTTAGATTCAGCAACCAAGTCTATTGACATGGCGTTATTTGTCTTTTCCGAACAGCCTCTTGCTAATATTTTAGAAAAACGCCATCAACAAAGCGTGCAAATTCGCGCTTTAATTGAACCACAATTTGCCTACCGTCCTTACAGCGAAGCCTTAGATATGATGGGGGTTGCTCTGAGTAACAAATGTAAATATGAAGTTGACAATCATCCTTGGTCAAATCCAATTACTACCGTAGGTGTACCTGTATTACCCAAAGGCGATTTATTGCATCACAAATTTGCTGTTATTGATAGTCAAACTGTAATTACAGGTTCTCATAATTGGTCAGATGCGGCCAATAATGGTAACGATGAGACGCTTGTAGTGATTGAAAATCCGATAGTTGCTGCCCATTATGTGCGAGAATTTGCTCGTCTTTATGCCAAAGTAAAACCAGGCTTACCACCAACAATTCAACAAAAAATTAAATTAGAACAAACACGATGTCCCCAGATAAAAACTTTTTCATCAACTGAGCTACAAGCGATTCAAAAAGTAAATCTCAACACCGCAAGTTTAGCAGAATTAGCAACTCTTCCTGGTGTGGGTCAAAAATTAGCACAGCGAATAGACCTCTTGTAAAAATCCTTGAATCACCCCTCGCCAACCTCCCCTTGTGAAGGCTATCCATTAGTCACATTTTTCTTAACAGAAGCTGAAAGCTAATTTCCCAGAGGATTGGAGACGCTAATGACAGCTATGCGCCCCTACGTTCGCAAAGCGATGTTTTTTTCACTGGAAGTCTCCTACAGGTGCAGGTGTGCACGTAAAATTTCTTGAATTACTTGTCGTACAGCTTCTTTACTCAAACTGCCATCTACCCGAACAATTCGTGAGGGATGGGATGCTGCTAGATGTGCGTATCCTTGCTGAACGCGGCGATGAAAAGCGATTGTCTCTTGTTCAATGCGGTCTAGTCCTAATTTATCTGAGAGTTTGCGGGACAGTCCAACCTCGACATCGACATCTAGCCAAATAGTTAGATCGCTTTCTAAACCACCAGTAGCAATATTATTAAGCTGATTGATTAAACTCATGTTCAGACCGCGACCATATCCTTGGTAGGCAATGGTAGAGTCAGTGTAGCGATCGCATAAAATATATTTTCCAGCTGCGAGATTTGGTTTAAGTTCTTGTTCAACGTGTTGCGATCGATCGGCAGCATACAACAATAGTTCTGTCACTTCTGCAACTGGCTTGCCCTGAGCGGAGCCAAAGGGTTTATCTTCTGACTTTTCTAGTAGCAAGCGACGAAGATGTAAACCTAACTCTGTTCCCCCTGGTTCGCGAGTTACCACCATAGAAACACCTAGACTTTCCAACCACTCAGAACAAAGCTGGATTTGGCTGGTTTTGCCACAGCCTTCTACCCCTTCAAATACAATTAATTTCCCACCCATGCTTTTTTGTTCGCTGCTATAAACTGATTCGCTGACGTTTCATCAGATCAAGAATAGCGCGAAGTGTAAAATTAACTTGCAATTGCGATCGCAGTCTACGATTTAGTTTCCTGAAAATTACTGTCACTTAGACGGTACAGTATCTCGCCAGCTTTCGGCACAAGCAAGATACCTTCATCTTCTCGGTTAGCCCATTCAGTGGGTTGAATAGTCGCCGGATCGCGATAATTTAAGTTATGAGCAGCACAGCGTTCAGCAGAAATGCCAGTAGCTAAAGTCACGCGAATCCGCGCTTGTTCTCCTTTTATCGGATCGAAAGTACCCATCCCTCTTAAGTGAGTACTATGGGCCAGAACTCCAGCAGGATACTCTTGGAATTTATCCCACTGTTTGAGAAAGTAATCCCGCACATGATAGCCAATTTGGGAGAGAATTTCGCCGTGTGTATAGCTAAACTCGGTAATATGAGGCGCATATATAATTACTTCACCTCCGTCAGCTACTACTGGCTCTAGCTTGTACATTCCTTTTGCTGCTGTCCAAATGTCATCATACATTTGGGGCATGACTGAAAGCACTTGTTTAAAAGGCCGATTTATATATTTAATATGCAATTTAGCTGATAGTTTTGCAGCAGCTTCCCAAGCTGATTCTGGTCGATCTATGTAAAGTCCAGCTAGCTGATTTGTTTTCGGTGCGACCACCATCGCAAAACAAAGTTTCGGGGTAGAAATCAGGTTAGCGGCTCGGTTAATCAAACGCCGGACTGGTGTTATTCCCAGCGTACCAATAATTTCGTAACAAGTAATTAAAGCACCTAACCAGTGGGAGAGATTAATTACTTCTTGACCACCAATACCAGGGAAAAAATATTTATTTCCACCAGAGAAACCGACAACTTCATGAGGGAAAACTGGGCCGCAGATCGCGATTAAATCGTATTCTGTGATAAGCTTATTAATACGCACATCAACTGACTGATGTAGCATTCCACCACTAATTTCTGCTATCTCGTCTGCCGAAATTTCTCCACAAGAAATAAAGGTATCTGGCTCATTCCAAAGGTGGTTAAAGATACGAATTTTTTTTAAAGTTGTCTCTCGCTCCTCCGGTGTCACTCCCACCAAGTTATTGATTTGTTCTTCACTCATAGGATTATGTGTACCCAGAGCAATTAAAAAATCCAGAGCCGCTACTCTTTGACTCAGCTCCTGATGAAATAATCGAAACATTTGAGGGATGGGAGCAGTGCGCGTACTATCTGGAATTAACACCAAAATGCGCTGTCCATCCAACTTAGGGTCTGCTAAAGCTTGATGAACTAGCCCGGAAACTTGCTCATCTGAAAGTGTTCCGTTATTTATAGCCAGTGAATACATGACATTATTAAACTCCACTGTAGATACTAAATCCACCATCTACCGGCACAACTACCCCGTTAACAAAACTAGAACCAGAACTACATAACCAGATTAAGGTACTGAGTAATTCATCTGGTTTTCCGAAACGTCCGGCGGGGGTATGGTCAATAATTTTTTGCCCGCGTTCGGTCAAACTGCCATCTGCATTTAGAAGTAAATCTCGATTTTGTTCGCCAATAAAAAAACCTGGTGCGATCGCATTTACTCGCATTCCATCACCATATTTTTGGGCGAGTTCTACAGCTAGCCAGCGAGTAAAGTTATCTATCCCTGCTTTCGCCGCTGAGTAACCAACCACCCGGCTAATCGCTCGAATAGCAGACATAGAAGAAATATTCACAATGCAACCGTGGGGCTGACTTCTTTCCACCATTGCTTGACCAAAAACCTGACAAGGTAGTAGAGTGCCAACTAAATTGAGACTAACTACTTCCTCAAAGGCAACGCGAGGCATATCAAAAATAGTCGCATCAGCAGTAATTGTGGCAGCCGGAATATTACCGCCAGCCATATTTACCAAGATATCTATTTCACCCCAACTCTGTATAATAACATCCCTAGCGATTTCTAATTGAGAGCGATCGCTAACATCTGCGATCGCAGCCATACTTTCTCCACCATTAGCAGTAATCTCAGCCACCACCGCCCCCGCCCTAACTTCATTGCGGCCCAAAACCACCACTCGCGCTCCCGCTAAAGCCAAACCCTTTGCCATAGCCCCACCAAGCACACCAGAACCACCAGTAACTACCGCCACCCGCTCCTTCAAACTAAAAAGTTTACTTAAAATCAACTCAGCCATCACCCATTCCCCCTCTCTGCGTACCTCTGCGCTTCCCTTCGCGCCCCTTTGCGTTTCAACTCCCCTCAAACTTATAAGCAACCTTAGCGAGGTCATAAGCCAAAGCACGAGCCATACCATACCCTTCCTCTTCCTCAACCAATCCCCGTGCGACCAATCCAGCCAACCAATTACAAGCTACCCGCCGCCAAACATTGTGACGAGCCGGAATCGAAACAAAAGCCCGCGTATCATCATTAAATCCAGCAGTATTATAAATTCCCGCAGTTTCCATTACCTGATTGAAATAACGCTCCATACCATTTACGCTGTCGTGAAACCACCAAGGCGGGCCGAGCAATACACTGGGATAATGACCAGCTAACGGAGCCATCTCGCGGCTATAAGTGCTTTCATCCATGCCAAAAATGATTAAATGGAAGCGGCGATCGCTACCGTAAGCTGATAACAATGGGCGTAGATTGTGAGTCCATTCGATTTTTACGGGAATATCAGCACCTTTATCAGCGCCAAATTTCTCAAATAAAGCTGGGTTATGATTACGCATCACACCACAATGCATTTGCATCACTAACCCATCTTCCACACTCATCCGCGCCATTTCCATGAAGATATGACCGGTAAAATGTTCTACATCACCTAAATTCAGCTTACTGGCTAATGCTCTCGCAAAGATAGCTTCAGCTTCTTGGTCAGAAAGGCGTGTGGTATAAGGTGTAGCTGCACCTTGATCGGTAGCTGTCGCACCCATTTTTTTAAAGAAAGCTCGACGTTCTTCTAAAGCTTCTACAAAATTGGCATAAGTATTAATTTCTCTACCAATAGTACTTTCCAACTTGGAAAGATTTTCGCGCCAACCAGGAGCATCCAGCTTAACTACTGCATCAGGGCGAAAAGTTGGTCTAATTTGAGTAAAACCTTCTTCGTGGAGCGATCGCTGATTCTCTAGGTTATCACTGGCGGCATCGGTAGTACAAAGCACTTCAATGTTAAAGCGTTTGAATAAAGCACGCGGGGAAAACTCCGGTGAGGCTAACAAACCTTCCAGATAATCATAGATACGTCCAGCATTGCGAGAATTTAAAGGTTCATCCACCCCAAAGACGTTAGTTAGTTCCTCTTTCAGCCACAACCCTGATGGAGTACCTTGAAATAAATAAAAATGGTCGGCGAACAATTGCCAGATTTTACGGTGGTCGGTTTCTACTGGCGAACCATCATTACTTGGTATGCCCAAAGCTTGCAGAGATACGCCCCGACTATAAAGCATCCGCAAAAGGTAGTGGTCAGGGATAATCAGTAATTCCGTGGGCGAACCAAAACGGGCTGCGGGATTAGCTAACAAAGCTGGATCTACGTGTCCGTGTGGGCAAACTAGAGGTAACGCAGATATGCTATCAAAAAATTGATGAGCTAATCGTCTTTGAACTGGTTCAGGAGAAAAGCAGCGATCGGCAGATAAACCCAGTTTTTTAGTTAACATAATTTTTGTATAAAATGTTTTAAATTTTAAATTGTTAATAATGCTGCACTGCTACCACGTTTTAATAGAAAAGGAGATAAAACGCGGTTTTCCACAGTTTTTTCTTCTATTAAATCGAGTAACATTTGCATAGCTATGCCACCAATTTCTAACATGGGCTGACTAATTGTGGTGAGCGCTGGCGTAACGTAACAACCCAAAGCAATACCATCAAATCCGACGAGGCTTAAATTTCGCGGTACTAAAATACCTAATTCTTGGCAAGCTAACAGAGCGCCAATTGCTACCATATCGTTGTAACAAAATATGCCTGTAACTTCCGCAGCCAATAGTTTAGATAGCATATTTTGTCCGGTGTTTACGTCGCTGGTTCTGGTATTATATTCATCACTAATTGAAACCCAATCAGTATTTTGTGGGATACCAGCTTCTGCAAGGGCCATTTGATATCCTGCTAGGCGCTGCTGGTTCGATCTGCTGCGATCGCCTACACCCAAATAACCAATAGCGGTGTGTCCTAAACTAATTAGATGCTCTGTCGCTAATTTAGCACCTAAGCGATCGTCTATTGCAACTGAATGAAATATTTCTGATTGGTCTTCAGTTTGACTATTAATTAGAACTGTTGGTACAGCAATTTGTGTGAGTTGTTTAGTATGCTGTTTACTAATTCGCGAGTCAGCTATTAAAATCCCGTCTACCCTGCGGCGATGAAAAGTATCAATAGCTGCCATTTCCTCCTCAAAATCTCGGTGTGAAGCACTCAACAAAACACTCAAACCTGCTGGTTTGGCTATCTTCTCGATTCCCTCTACCACCTCAGCGTAAAAGGGATCTGAAATTGAAGTTACTACTACACCAATAGTATTAGTACGTTTATTTTGCAAGCTTTGAGCAATAGCATTTGGCACATAACTCATCTCCTCTGCCAGTCGCTTAATTTCTTCTCGCACTTTCGGGCTAATGAGAGCATTATCTCGCAAAGCGCGTGAAACTGTAGAATGAGAAACCCCTGCTCTGCGGGCAATATCTTCAATTGAAATTCTTCGTTTATTCATTATTTTATTTTAGGTTTTAAATATTGCACACGTGTGCATTTGTATGTATTATAGAAAATAATCGTCATTTGTCAAGAGATTTGAATACAACTCACATTTTGCGTGGCAAGGAGTTAAAAATCCTCACTCTCACCTCCGTCAATGATTACAACTACAAGTTACAAATTACAAATTCCGAATTAGTTGAACTTTTATTAAGAAAAAAATGATTATTATCGTCATGGGTGTATCTGGTTCGGGAAAAACCACCATCGGAAAACTACTAGCAAACTCCTTAGAATGGGAATTTAGCGACGCTGATACTTTCCACTCGCCAGAAAATGTTGAGAAAATGCGGCGCGGTATCCCTCTGAGTGAAGAGGACAGAATACCTTGGTTACAAGATTTGCAAACAGCCATCAAGCATTGGTTGCAAGAAAATAAAAATGTAGTGCTGGCGTGTTCGGCTTTAAAAAATAGCTATCGGCAATTTTTGGTAGTGGATAGCGATCGCATCAAGTTAGTTTACCTCAAAGGGTCTTACGAGTTGATTCAAATGCGGTTAAAAAAGCGTAGCAATCATTACATGAGTGAAAAACTACTCAATAGTCAGTTTTATACACTTGAAGAACCAGTAGATACTCTATCTATGGATGTTGCACAGCCACCCCAGATAATTGTCCAAAACATTAGAACTGCTTTAGAAATTTAGCTGAGTGGTGACAACCGTAATATTAAGATTAATCACGTATCTAGGAAAACACGAATTTTTGGCAACTAAATCACATCAGATGTAAGTCTAAAAAAATATAAAAGCAAGCAGATAACTGTAATGGTAGGAGAAAAGTAGTGTTTATAAGATTAGCGCAACAGCATCAGGAGTTCGTCCAAGACTTGGTAATGAACCTGCAAGCCTTGACAATTATACTTGAGCGGCATGGCTATACTGCGTCTTGTTATACATGCGGCGAGCAAATGAACAGTGCTTCATTTATGGTTAGCCTGAAAGAAAAGCACCTGATTCGGTTTTTAGTGTCTGATTACGGAATTACTTGGATGGAATTGTGGGACGATCGCGAATTAATGAAGTTGGAGGGTGCAGAAGCGATAAACCAGCTACAAGAGTTGGCTAATATTGTCAAGGATTCCACTGCCATACAATTAATAAAATAGTTAACGACTCTTTTGGCTGAGTTCGACAAAAAATTAACAGAGGTTTTGCACGCGTGTGTAAAACAAAAGAGAAACTTATATATAATCAAAGGCTTGTGTACACGCGTACACAAGCCTTTTCAAAAATCTATCCAACACAAAAATCAGCTATAGAGGCGTACAACTGTACGTCTCTAAGGCGTAGCGATCGGGTGCTGTGGTACAAGGTTGTCGCTACTGAAATGACAGTTAGCGATCGCATCAG
The DNA here is from genome assembly GCF_034530775.1 of Nostoc sp. DedSLP04. Taxonomy (NCBI): domain Bacteria; kingdom Bacillati; phylum Cyanobacteriota; class Cyanophyceae; order Nostocales; family Nostocaceae; genus Nostoc; species Nostoc sp. DedSLP04. The sequence goes on from NZ_JAVRCL010000015.1 coordinate 63,926, forward strand.
TGCTTTGTCTTTACTCCAGTCCAAGCAGATTGGACAAAACACTGAAAGAAATAAGTTATGCACAAGTATGCAAAGACGAAATGAAACTTAACACCTATTTTTGCACACGTGTGCAAAAATAATAAATAAGTCTAATACAGGTTTTGCACACCTGTGCATAATAGAGTGCGAAAATAAGATTTAACAAATACAATATCGGCAACTAGGAAGATATGTCTCAAACTCTAAATAATGCCATTGCTCAACTTCAAAACAATCCCTTACGTTCGCTAGAAGAATGGGAAGAAGACTTACTTAATCGCTATCCCGATCCAGATAACATCGTTAAAGAAGGTAAAACCACCGAAGAGTACAGGAATTACGAAACTACTATTAGATATACGGTAAAAGAGTTTTATCGGTTAAATCATATTAATCAAACATATAATTTTGTGCTTCAAAAAGAAAAAGAATTTTTGAAGTTTGATAAAAAAGAAATGTCTGTTTGGGATGCGGTCGAATTTTTAAATCAGTTGGTTGATGATTCCGATCCTGATACAGACATGGATCAGTTACAGCATCTATTGCAAACATCAGAAGCTATTCGCGCTGATCGTCATCCTGACTGGATGGTACTTACTGGCTTCTTTCACGATATGGGGAAAGTGCTTTGTCTGTTTGGTGAACCTCAATGGGCTACTGTAGGCGATACTTATCCTGTAGGTTGTGCATTTTCTGATAAAATTGTTTTCTCAGAATTCTTTAAAGAAAATCCTGATTATAATAACCCCGATTACAACACTAAATATGGCATTTACGAGCCTAACTGTGGATTAAGTAATGTACACATGTCATGGGGTCATGATGAGTATTTTTATCAGATGATGAAAAACTATTTGCCCGAACCTGCATTGTATATGCTTCGCTATCACTCATTTTATCCTCAACATCGTGAAAATGCCTATGAGCATTTGATGGATAAACACGATCGAGAAATGTTGAAATGGGTACGTTTATTCAATCCCTACGATTTGTATTCCAAAAATCCTATTCCTCCTGATTGGCAGAAATTAAAACCATACTATGAAGATTTGGTGGCTAAATATTTACCGATAACATTAAAGTTTTAAACTGCTAGAAGAAGAATTTGTAATCTTCTATTTTGGGGAGATAAAATAAGAGTAAGAATTGATATGCAAACTTTCTTTATCCCTAATCAAGCTTACAAATATTATCTTGTTTACTCTTTTATTGCCTGCATATGAAAGAAGAGCAATAACAAACAAATACACTTGTCAAGCTGATGAAAGTTGATTTTAAAAATCTAACCAAAGGATGTTTACATTTTCCGAAATTTCGCACTAACAATCAAAAAGCTCTCTACTCTAATAGTATCTTTTCTGAAAAAGATTGATTGAGAAATGTTAACGTTTTTAACATCAATCCTAATATTGAATAGCCTAACTTATCCAAATACTTTGGAATAAAGACTTTGGGTTCTATCGAGAGATTTAAAACCTTTTATATTTGTAAAGTTCGATAAACAAAAATAATTTTTGCACTGGATCGGGATAAAATGAAAAAAGTCAAAATAAATAAAGATTGACAACTTTAATAATACTAATTTTTGGAAGTTTCACTTAAAAGCTGTTTTCAGGCTATGCACTATAAAGTCATTTCACCAAAAGAATGTGAGTATTTTAAGTAGTGTAATGTTCGTAATTCTGCTTTAAAAATAACCCATTTTGTTTTGTGAAACTAATAGCAATAACTCCAGCTACTTCCAAATCCAATACCTTTGGAGTTTAAATTGCAAAAGCTAGTAGTATCGCTAGGTTAGGTCTAAGTTTTTAAGACTTAGTTTATCTTGCGATCGCCTTTCTCAAATTTAAATCAGTTGTTAGAAATAGATGAATATGAAAAGAATTTCGCTCATAGCTGGTATATTAGGTTTTGCGGTTGTTGGTTGCACAAATGGCGCTCATAATGACAACACTGCTACTAATACTACTAACAAGGCTACTAATATAAGTGCAGAGAGTCTTAGTACTTCAAATAGAAAATTGCAAACAATCGGTGTAGCTTTGGGTGATTTAGGCAATCCTTTCTATAATGCTGTGCAGAAGGGGGCCGAAACAGAAGCCCAAAAAATCGGAGGGAATATCAGAGTTAATGCAGTTTCCAGTGGCTTTGACCTAAATCAACAAACCAATCAAATCGAAAATTTTACGGCTGCAAATACTGACCTAATTATCCTCAGCGCTGTTGATAAAAAAGGAGTTAAACCAGTTATTGACCAAGCAAGGCTTGCAGGTAGGGTTGTGATTGCATTAGATTCAGCCGTTGATGCAGATGTGGATGCGATGATTAGTTCCAACAATACCCAAGCTGGTGAAGTTGCTTGCCAATATATTGCCGATCGCCTCAAAGGTCAAGGTAGTGTAGTCATCCTCAACGGTACTCCAATGGACTCAATCAATCAGCGAGTGAGTGGCTGTGAGAAATCATTGTCTAAATATCCGAATATTAAACTCATCTCTAAAGAGCAAAACGCTGAAGGGACTAGGGATGGAGGACTGAGAGTCATGAGCGATTTGCTGACAACCTTTCCGAAAATTGATGCCGTTTTTGCTACGAACGATCAAAGCGGTGTTGGTGCAGATTTAGCAGCTAGACAAGCAAGACGCAATGAATTTTTTATTGTTGGGGTTGACGGATCGCCAGATGCAACCAAAGCAATGGAAGATAAGGATGGTGTATTTGCTGCAACTGCGGCTCAAAATCCCGCAGGGATGGCTGAAAAAGCGGTTCAGATTGGCAACGATATCATTCAGGGTAAAAAACCTGAGTCATCTAAGATTCTGATTCCAGTCAAGTTAGTTACTAGAGAGAACCTCAGCAGCTATCAAGGCTGGTAATTTGTAATGACGCTCTCTACGAGACGCTAAAAGCGAACGAAGACTCGCTAACGCTACGCTAACGTAATTCGTAATTACAAAACACACAAAAGGCTTGATACAGGAAGATTAGAACATTTTACCCTGTTTTTTAATACGTCGTTTTCAAATTTGTGTAAGTCAGAATGACTTGTAGGAGATATATGAATGTGAAAAAGATTGCGTTTACCTCTGGCGTTACGCGAAGCGTAATTACAGCTAGCTTATTAAGTATCATCAGTGGCAGTCTTATCGGCTGTACAAATGGTTCTCCCGATGACAACACAGCTACTAACACTGATACTCAACCTGCTACGAATATTAGTGCAGAAACTAAAACCGCCACTGGGAATAGAAAGTTGCGATCGGTTGCCTTCACTGTTGGCGATCTGAGTAACCCTTTCTTCGTCGTTATGGGACAAGCAGTTGAGGCAGAAGCGAAGAGAATTGGCGGAAAAGATGTCAATGTTATTATAGCTTCCAGTGCTTATGACCTTAATCAACAAGCCAACCAAATTGAAAATTTTACTGCTGCAAATACTGATGTTATTGTTTTAAATGCTGCTGATAAAAGTGGAATTAGACCAATAGTTGAAAGAGCAAAAAAAGCAGGTGAAATTGTTATTGCCGTAGACACAGGTGCAGAGGGAGGTGTGGATGCCACCATCACAACTAATAATGTCCAAGCTGGAGAAGTTAGTTGCAAATATATTGCCGATCGCCTCAAGGGTAAAGGCAATGTAGTAATAGTTAACGGGCCGCCGGTGGACTCAGTAATTCAGCGAGTTAGTGGCTGCGAAAATGTATTATCCAAATATCCCAATATCAAAATCCTCTCTAAAAACCAGAATGCAGATGGTAGCCGGGATGGAGGACTGAGAGTTATGACTGATTTGCTCACAACCTTTCCGAAGATTGATGCTGTTTTTGCCATTAACGATCCGAGTGGACTTGGTGCAGAACTAGCAGCAAAGCAAGCACAACGTAAAGATTTCTTTATTGTAGGAGTTGATGGTGCGCCAGAAGCAATAACTGCGATCGCCAATAAAGATGGTTTATATGCAGCAACTGCTACTCAAAATCCACGAGGGATGGCCCAAAAAGCAGTTCAAGTTGGCAACGACATTTTAAATGGTAAGAAACCTGCTAATCCAACCATTCTGATTCCAGTTAAGTTGATCGCAAAAGATAACGTCAGCACAGAAAAAGGCTGGGAGTAATAAAAATTATGAATTTGCAATTGAAAATTATGTCTTTTGATATAACTCCTTTGGCGCATTTGTAAAGTTTTTGCATATACCTAGAATGTCCGACAGTTTTCATTTAAATTAATACCAAACCTCATTTCTATTTCCTGGCTTTTGTTTAATAGAAAGATGGGTTTATAAAAAAGTTAAAACTCTGCTGCACCGAATTGATAACCGCTATGTATGTGCATCAGTGGAAAGTTTGAGTGTCTATTTATAGTACTTGGACTTTCCCAACAATCTCTCTGAACTAACGTTAACAACAAAGGATGAAAATATCTCTTTCCCACTCATAGTCAGCTTTTAAAATATGATTTTGCAATCGATAAAATATGAATTTATTCATTTCTAATTCAGATTCGCGAATTTTAAATAGTTTTTACAGGTTTTGCTGATGACAACCAATATTGAAACTTCACGTTCTGATACACCAACTAGCACCCCAGTGTTAGAAATGCAAGGGATTACAAAACGATTTCATGGTGTATCTGCGCTCCAAAATGTTAATCTGACGATTTACCCAGGAGAAGTTCACGCCCTCATGGGTGAAAACGGAGCAGGCAAAAGCACATTGATGAAAATCCTGGCAGGGGCTTACATTGCTGATGAAGGAGAAATTCGCATCAATGGTCAACCCTTGAAAATTACCGATCCGGCGACAGCACGCAAAGCGGGTATTAATCTCATTTATCAAGAATTGAATGTTGCACCGAATTTAACCGTTACCGAAAATATGTTTATGGGTAGCGAGTTGCGGCGAGGTCAGCTTTTAGACCGCCAAGCGATGCAACTAGAAGCAGAAGAAGTGCTGGACAGCCTGGGAGCCAATTTTACCGCCCAGACTATAGTTGGTACTTTGTCCATCGCCGAACAGCAGCAAGTGGAAATTGCTAGGGCGCTGAAGGATAAAAGCCGTGTTTTGGTGATGGATGAACCAACAGCAGCATTGTCTGACCGCGAGAGCGACCATTTATTTGAGGTAATTCGCAAACTGCGGCGTGATGGTATTGCGATTATTTACATCAGTCATCGCATGGAAGAAATCTATGCCCTAGCTGACCGGATTAGCGTGTTGCGTGATGGTCAATATATTGGCAGTCTGACACGCAGCGAAATTTCTCCCCAGCGATTGGTGCAGATGATGGTTGGTCGCTCCATGCAAGACTTTTACGAACATCAACGGCAAATGAATCCTGGGCCGGTGGTACTGTCAGTCAGAAATATGAGCGACGCCCGCAAGAAGATTGAGCCGGCTAGTTTTGAACTTCATGCTGGAGAAATTCTGGGTTTAGCGGGGCTGGTAGGTGCAGGACGCACAGAACTATCCCGGCTGATTTTTGGTGCAGACCGTAAAGGTAGTGGCGAAGTATTTTTGAATGGCAAAAAATTGGAAATTAATACGCCCAGTGATGCCATTGCAGCCGGAATTGGCTACGTTCCAGAAGACCGCAAAGACCAAGGTTTATTTCTGGAAATGAGTGCCCGCAAGAATATTGCTATCAACACACTCAAGCAAGATGCAAAGGGTGGAATTGTTAACTGGCCTTCAGTGAATCGCCTGTCAACAGATGCGGTGGAAAACTTCAATATCCGCCTAGCCAATTTGGAAATTAGAGCGCTCGATCTTTCTGGTGGTAATCAGCAGAAGCTACTGTTAGCGCGTTGGTTAGCTATTAAACCGAGAGTGTTGATGTTAGATGAACCGACACGCGGCGTAGATATTGGTGCCAAAAGCGAAATTTACCGAATTATGAGCGAATTGGCAGCGCAAGGTGTTGCTATTTTAATGGTTTCCAGCGAACTAGCGGAGATTGTCGGCATGAGCGATCGCGTCTTAGTGATGCGAGAAGGACAGCTGGTAGGTGAACTGGATGGCAGTCTTGGCAAAGAAATCACCCAAGAAAAGATTATGCACTACGCAACTGGAGCATCGGAGGTATCAGGATTATGAGTCAGACAGTCAGACCGCCTATCAATAAATCAGCCAACAATCCCGCAGCTCGCAACCGGAAATCAATCAGCACCCTGTTGGAAGTTGCGGGTATTTTGCCAATCTTAGTAATTATCTGCATCTTATTTACATTCCTTTCTCCCAACTTCCTCACCGGTGCTAACATCGTCAATATCTTGCGTCAGGCATCAATCAATATTGTGCTAGCGACAGGAATGACCTTTGTAATTCTCACTGGCGGTATCGATCTTTCAGTTGGGTCAATCTTAGCTGTTTCTGCGGTAGTTGCATTACTGGTATCGCTACTACCGGCTTTAAGTTGGGCGGCTGTACCTGCTGCGTTACTTGCAGGATTGCTGTTAGGCTTACTCAACGGTGCGCTCATTACCTTTTTGGATGTGCCACCTTTTATTGTGACGCTGGGTTCACTTACAGCCTTGCGGGGTGTTGCTTTTTTAATTGCCAAAGGTACAACCCTGATTAACCCTGACATAAATTTTGCTTGGGTGGGTAATACATATATCGGCCCCATTCCTTGGCTAGTGATAATTGCGCTACTGACTGTGATAGCTAGCTGGTTTATCCTGCGGCAAACTGTTTTAGGAGTGCAGATATATGCTGTGGGTGGTAACGAACGGGCAGCCAGATTAACAGGGATTAAAGTTAATCGGGTGTTGCTATTCGTCTATGGTATTAGCGGATTACTGGCAGGTTTAGCAGGAATCATGAGCGCCAGCCGTCTTTATAGTGCCAGTGGCGTAATAGGTCAGGGTTATGAATTAGATGCGATCGCAGCTGTTATTCTAGGTGGAACCAGCTTTACAGGCGGTATTGGCACCATTGGTGGCACCCTTTTAGGTGCATTGATTATTGCGATTCTCAACAACGGTTTAACCTTGTTGAACCTATCTTACTTCTGGCAACTAGTCGTCAAAGGACTAGTAATTATTTTGGCAGTAACTATCGATCGGTTACGCAGACGTTCTAGACGGTAAACAAGCAAGGGAGCAGGGGGCAGGGAGCAGAGGGGAAAGAACTAATTCCTAATTCCCAATTCCCAATGCCCAATGCCCAATGCCCAATGCCCAATGCCCCATGCCCCATCCCCAATAATAAAAAATATATAAACTATGACCTCCACTACTACTCGTCGTAAAGCCAGCACGTTTTATGTAATTTTGATTGCTGGTGCCGCTGCCCTCGGCGGGTTTTTATTCGGTTTTGATACTGCTGTAATCAACGGTGCGGTTTTATCTTTAGCAAAAGCTTTTAATACCAGTAGTTGGGTGACAGGGCTGGCAGTATCCCTAGCGTTGCTGGGGTCTGCCATCGGAGCCTTCTTTGCCGGACAGATTGCAGACCGTTATGGTCGAGTCAACGCAATGGTGGTTGCTTCGGCATTGTTTACTATCAGTGCCATTGGCTCTGGGATTGCCTTCACTATCTGGGATTTTATTTTTTGGCGAGTATTAGGTGGGATTGGCATCGGCGTTGCTAGCGTCATCGCGCCAGCTTACATTGCCGAATGTTCTCCCACCCATTTGCGGGGAAGGTTAGGATCTCTGCAACAATTAGCGATCGTAGTGGGAATTTTCGTTGCCTTATTGAGCGACTACTTTATCGCTACGTCAGCAGGTTCAGCAGACTCGCCGTTTTTGTTTGGGGTTGCAGCTTGGCGCTGGATGTTTTGGACAGCAGTTCCACCAGCAGTATTCTACGGGATGGTAGCTTTAACAATTCCTGAATCCCCTCGTTATTTGGTTGCCAAAGGACGAGAATCAGAAGCTGTTAACGTTCTGACCAAGATTTTGGGGGGTGACGTACTGCCAAAAATCGAAGAAATTCGGCAGACAGTGCTTCGCGAACGCCAACCCAGATTTTCTGACCTCTTAAGCAGAAGTGGCGGACTCCTCCCAATTGTTTGGATAGGAATAGGCTTATCTGTATTACAGCAATTTGTTGGGATTAATGTAATCTTCTACTACAGCAGCGTTTTATGGCGTGCTGTCGGCTTTTCCGAAAAAGATTCCCTATCAATCACGGTGATTACAGGAGCCGTCAACATTATTACAACACTGATTGCGATCGCCTTCGTGGATAAATTTGGTCGCAAGCCCTTACTGATAATAGGGTCAATCGGCATGACCTTGACATTGGGGACGATGGCTTATCTTTTTGGTCATGCTCCCCTCGATGCTGCTGGGAACCCCAATCTTACCGGAAGCGCCGGGACTATAGCTCTGGTCGCAGCCAACCTCTATGTGTTCTGCTTCGGTTTCTCTTGGGGGCCAGTGGTTTGGGTGCTGTTGGGAGAAATGTTTAATAACAAAATTCGAGCCGCCGCACTTTCGATTGCTGCTGCTATGCAATGGGTTGCCAATTTCCTCATTTCCACAACATTTCCTCCTATACTGCAATATTTCGGTCTAGGTTCTGCCTATGGACTCTATACAATTGCAGCTGCTACCTCATTCTTTTTCATTCTCTTTTTTATTAAAGAAACCAAAGGAATTGAGTTAGAAGACATGTAATTAGTATCCATCTAGTACCTCTGTGCGTAATTCATAATTTGTATCTCTGTATCCTCTGTGTTTGTGAGGTTGCATGGTTAAAGGAGTTTGTAGTCAGCACTTTAGTGCTTAGATTAGGGCTAGAGTCACTCATTACGAACTTCTCAAAATTAATGTGGTGGAGTACTAGATGGAACATTCACAACTGATGACGACAACGTAATTGAATAATATGTAGTAGAAGTTCCCAGTCCGGGAGCAGGAACATTAAACAATTTAGGAATTTAGGGCCGCACTTAATAGACCAAGCTTTGCATTTATTTGGAATGCCTGATGCTATTTTTGCAGACATCCGCATCACAGGCTGCGATCGCAGATAGATGATTGTTTTGAATTGATACTATATTACGACAAACTGCGCGTCAAATTAAAAGCAAGTTTCCTTGTGCGTGAGCCTGCGCCTGCCTATATCATACATAGCACTCATGGTTCTTTTCTTAAAAGCAGAGCCAGAAAGTGAATATGGCTTGCTGCATACAGAAAAAGATACAAAAATAATTCGAGAAAAAGTCAAAAGTTTACAAGGGAGCTATTTAGGTTATTACGATGCCGTATATAAATCTATCGTTAGTAATCAGCCAATTGCTGTTACCGCCGAAGACGGAATTAATGTAATGAAAATTATAGCAGCAGCTATTAAAAGCAGCAATGAGCAAAAAGTCATAACGTTGCTTGAATTGAGCTAAAACTTCAACTTAAAATATGTAATTTTAATGTTGATTAGCTCATACTTTGATTCGAGGGTAATTTCTTTCGTTACAAGCTCATAATTCAACCATTTTCAATTAATAAATCAATGCTAAAAACTATTTTTCCTAGCTTTTTTATTTTATTTTTGGCAATTCCAGCAGTTTGGGCAGCACCTCCAGAAGACGATCCTAATGCAACAGATGCTAATCGGACTTTGCAGGGACAAGTCACTTCTGTTTCCCAGTTTTCTGATGTACAACCAACTGATTGGGCGTTTGGTGCATTGCAATCGTTAGTGGAACGCTACGGTTGTATTGCAGGTTATCCCAATTCCACCTATCGCGGGAATCGTGCCTTAACCCGTTATGAGTTTGCCGCAGGTTTAAATGCTTGTTTAGATCGGATTAATGAGTTAATTGCCACAGCTACTAGCGATTTAGTTAATAAGCAAGATTTGGCAGTGCTGCAAAAGTTGCAGCAAGACTTTGCCGCAGAACTGATAACTCTGCGCGGACGAGTAGATACCTTAGAGGCACATACAGCAACATTGGAGGCGCAGCAGTTTTCTACTACTACTAGGTTGAATGCTCAAATTATCACCGCCGTTAGTGATACCTTTGGCGATCGAGTCGGTGGCGAAGATGATGAATCGCGCATCTACTTTGCAAATCGGGGTCGTCTCAACTTTGAAAGCAGTTTCACTGGCAAAGATTTATTGCGAGTCCGGCTAGAATTTGGTAACTTTGCGTCCAATGTTGGCAGTCAAATTGCCGCAGCCACAGGCACAGGGATGACACGTCTGAACTTCGATTATGACAGCAACGAGACACTTTATGTCCCCCACATCCGTTATTACTTCCCAGTCAGTGATTCCCTTAACTTCGTTGTTGGGCCTGTAGGCATTGGTTACACCGACATTTCCACCACCGTCACTCCCCCCACAATTGCTGACGACGGCAATGGAGTTCCCTCACTTTTTGGATCGTACAGTCCCTTATTCCGGCGAGGTGGCGGCGGTGCAGCCGCTAACTGGAACATTACCAAAGACTTGGTTCTCACCTTGGGCTATTTAGCAGGCAGTTCTAATGTGCCATCGCCTAGCAACGGGTTATTTGATGGCAGCTACAACGCCTTAGCGCACTTAGCCTATTATGGTAAGCAAGGAGCGATCGGTGTTGCTTACTCTCATGGCTATAGCCCTGCTGGAGTAATCGAACTCTCAGCTGGGACGGGTAGCGTCTTGTCAAACGCTCCCTTTGGCAACAACATTGCTACTTCCAACGATATTGTCGGCACACAGGGGTACTATCGCTTCTCCCCGAATTTTCAAGTCCACGCTTGGGGTGGATATATTTGGGCAAATGCCGAGAGTTCTGGTTTGAGTGATATTTCCAATGGTAGGGGTGGAACAGATTCTCTATTTGTGAACAATGGTGCCAACGCCAATGCCTGGTTTGGGGCGATTGGTGTGTCGTTTCCCGATGTGGGTGGTAGAGGCAATCTGCCAGGAATTCTCTTTGGTATACCACCCCATGTCACTAATAGTGATATCCGTCAAGAGCGAGACAACGCTTATCATATTGAAGCATTTTATCGTTATCGACTAAATGACAACATCTCAGTCACTCCTGGTTTTTGGGTGATTCTCAACCCGGAAAACGACAGCAGAAATGATACGCAGTATGTGGGTGTACTTCGCACAACCTTCGATTTTTAACTGAATGTCAATGGTTTGCTTGATCGACAGAGTGCTGAGTATTCAGTACTCTTTAGGGATTTACAATGAAAAAACAAAAATTATTTTTCTGTTACTACCAAATTCCACAGCGCATTAATCCCATCGCCTACATATTTTGAATCCCGGTGTTGTGAAATCCATTCGGCGACAGTAGCAATAACATTGCTGGAGTTTTTGCCCAAGTTGCCCAATGCAGAAGCAGCAGAGTTACGCACAATATCAGTCTCATCTTTGAGTAAGCCCAGCAGTGCTTCAACTACTTGTGGCGAGGCGTTGCCCAAGTTACCCAATGCAGAAGCAGCAGAGTCACGCACACTTTCAGTCTCATCTTTGAGTAAACCCAGCAGTGCTTCAACTACCTGTGGCGAGGCGTTGCCCAACTTGCCCAATGCAACAGCAGCAGAGTCACGCACACTCTCAGTCTCATCTTTGAGTAAACCCAGCAGTGCTTCAACTACCTGTGGCGAGGCGT
>NZ_JAVRCL010000015.1:75608-127286 GCF_034530775.1 Nostoc sp. DedSLP04
TGCCCAACTTGCCCAATGCAACAGCAATGAACCTATCCTACTATTTTAAAAATCCCTAATTCTTGTCGTCAAATGGCTGTAATTTTAATCATATTATTTCCCCCCTTTACAAGGGGGGAAATAATAAATCTTGTTCCCTCCCCTTTGCAAGGGGAGGGTTAGGGTGGGGTAAAACTGACGCGAAAAACCAAGTGAGTAAGCTATTTCTGGCGTACTCATTTGTTATTTCGGAGTACTCATTTGTTATTTCGGCGAACTCATTTGTTATTTCGGCGAACTCATTTGCTATTTCAGCGTACTCATTTATTATTTCGGCGTTCGCATTTGTTACTTTAGCGAACTCATTTGTTACTTTGGCGATCGCATTTGCTATTTCGGCGATCGCATTTGTTGCTTTTGCGAACTCATTTGTTACTTTTGCGATCGCATTTGTTATTTCGGCGTATTTTAGCCAATAGGCGCTACTTCTGCATATTCCGCTTCATTTGTTCTAATTCATCCTGAGTTTCCCAGCTACGGAACTTCTCTTCTAAGTCATCAAACCCACTAGAAAAAGTGCTAGTTTGATTTGACCAGCCAATGCTTTCTGAACGCTGCTGGGTTTGCGCTTTCGCACGGGCTGTTTGTGCTTCGGCAGCTTTAGCTTGCACTTCTTGTCGCCGTTGCTGAATTTTTTTCAGTAATTCTTGAGATTGGTTAATGCGTTCTTTCAACCCTTGCATGTGTCCCCAGCGCTGATTTCCTTCGCGCAACAGGGCTGCTTCTCGCTCACCCGCCGCCGCCGCCAAATCCTCTCTATTAGCGTTTTTGGCTTTTTGAATGCGGATATGCCAACGCTGAATTTCTTGCGCGGTGGAAAGAATTTCTTCTTGCGATCGCTTCTCTTGTAATTTTAAATCTGCGATTAACTTTAATGTGTCTTCTTCTTGCTCACGCAGCTGTTCTAGCAGCGCCTCTAACTCCAAATGTGGATTGTTACGCAAGAATTCTTCTAAACGGTTTTCTAGAAACCGACTCAAATCATCAAATAATCCCACTGCTAGAACTCCAGAGATCGGGTGCGTGACTATTTTATTGTAGTAGTCAGGTGCACTTCTGGGTGTTAGTTAGATTTCAAAGTTGGGAAGAATGTATTTGGTGAAACTACGCAAATAACCCTGACTTACAAAATAAGGCTTTAATCAGTATGAGTTCTGATTTTCAACCACCACCTAAGAGCTTGTCCATACTAGCTACTGTAGGAGGAGTCGTTACCGCTGCGATCGCGATCGCACTTTTAAATGGTTGGTCTAAGCAACTTTCCAATACTTCTATAAAAAAACCTGAAATATCAACATCCCCAACTGCTTTACAACCAGAGAAACCCCAACCCTCTGTCTTTGGTGTCAAAGATGCTGAAATAGTTGCCAGCCTTGATGCTAAATCCGTAGTTTTGCCAGGTCAACCGATTCCTAAGAATCAATTAACAGTAGCCATAATTCCCTACGTTGCTCCTGGAGTTGGAAAATTAACCCCAGAAGAAATGACAACGGCGCGTCAAGCTTGGTCATACTTCCAGCGCAACTGGAACGATGAAACCGGCTTGATCAATTCCGTTGATGGCTTTGCCTCAATAAGTATGTGGGATCAGACAGCAGCGATCGCAGCCTTAGTTAGTGCTAAAGAACTCAATATTGTGCCTGCGGCTGAATTTGAAGCCAAAATGAGCAAAATGTTGAATACACTGGCGTCAATGCCTTTGTATAAAGGAGAACTACCCAACAAGGTTTACAATGCGAAAACTCTCGTACCTGTTAATTATGGTCAACTAGATAAACGGGAAGAAATTGGCTGGTCAGCCATCGATTTAGGAAGAATGGCAATCTGGCTGAAGATTGTCGAGGCAAAGTATCCAGAAATGCGATCGCAAACAGCAGCAGTTTGGCAACACTGGCAAGTCAAGCGTCTGACCACAAACGGTCAAATGTATGGTACTGCTGTCATCAAAGGCAAAGAACAATACAATCAAGAAGGTCGCTTGGGCTATGAGAATTATGCTGCTTATGGTTTGAAGCTTTGGGGTTTGAATGTTAATAAAGCTTTAGATTATCAGTCCCATACTGCCTTTGTCGATCTTTACGGACAAGGAATTCCTTATGACAAACGAGACTATAAAAACTCTGGAGCCAATAACTACGTTCTTAGCGAACCCTATATCTTGGATGGCATCGAAACTGGGTTTCAAGCTTTGCCTAAAGCTTATGCTGATCGGATTTTAGCTGCCCAAGCCGCGCGTTATGAAGCGACAAAACAATTAACCGCCGTCACCGAAGATAACTTAGATCGCGCGCCATACTTTGTTTACAGCAGCCTATTTGTCAACGGAGAACCTTGGGCAACCATCGCGGATACTAGAGAACAGCACAACAATTTGCGATTCCTCAGCGCCAAAGCTGCGATCGGTTGGCATGTGCTTTATAACACTGCTTATACCCGTCAGTTATTTGATTTCGTTCAAGGCAATCTTAAGTCTCAAGATGGCTGGTACAACGGCTTTTATGAGTCTCTGCGCCAGCCGAATAAAACTCTCACCGCTAACAATAATGGTGTAATTTTGGAAAGCTTACTTTATAAGCAAGTTGGGCAGCCACTTACTGTTTGGGCAGGAGTCAGGAGCCATAAGTCAACCGAGAAAACTATAAAAAGACCGTAATACCAATTCAAAATTCACGCATTCAAAATTAGGAAAGGTAGACAGAACAAAGGTTTGGGAATATGTATCTGTCGCATTCTTTTTTTTAATTGGTATAACTTATTTCATGTCCGCGAGCATACTCCTCCTCAATCCTCTATTTGCTACAGTGGGAGACGGGTATTGCCCACTCAAAATAAATCGCAGAAAAAAACCCCTAGCATTTCTACTAGGGGTGAGAAATAATACCATTTCACTTGATGTTTGTCTGAGATGACCCTGTTTGTGCCTCTGCTCTACGCAAGAGGCTGGAGTGTTTCTCAAATATTACAGTAAAAAGCGATCGGGTATAAAATTAGCCAACATTTGCCAAGAGCAATTCTCGTTTTTCTGATTTTTGTACTCTCACTTGAGAGTCATCATCAACATCAATCAGGGCTGTGTCTCCATCTGTAATTTCACCAGATAGCATTGCTTCGGCGAGAGAATCTTCTAAGAGGCGCATAATTGCCCGACGTAATGGCCTAGCACCGTAGCTGGGATTATAACCTTCTTGTACCACAAGCTCTTTGAAGCGATCGCTAACTTCTAGGATAATTCCCTTTTCTGTCAAGCGGCTAGCAACATCGCGGAGCATAATTTCGGCGATTTGCTTAACTTCATCCTTGGAAAGCTGGGTGAAGACGATAATCTCATCAAGGCGGTTGAGGAACTCAGGACGGAAGTAAGCTTTCAATTCCTCATTTACCAAGGTGCGGATGCGGTTATAACTAGCGTCGGCTTGAGTGTCGAAGTCAAAGCCTAAACCACTACCGCCTTTTTCAATCACCTTGGAACCGATGTTGGAAGTCAAAATGATCAGCGTGTTCTTGAAGTCCACTTTCCGACCTTTGGAATCAGTAAGTTGACCGTCATCCAAGAGTTGCAGCAGCATATTGAATACATCGGGGTGTGCTTTTTCGATTTCGTCGAATAGCAACACTGAGTAAGGTTTCCGCCGCACGGCTTCTGTAAGCTGTCCGCCTTCATCGTATCCGACATAACCAGGAGGCGAACCAATTAGCTTGGCAACGGTGTGGCTTTCCATGTATTCGGACATATCTAGGCGAATCATGGAGTCTTCCGCACCGAAGAAGTAGGCAGCTAATGCCTTCGCCAATTCTGTTTTCCCAACGCCAGTGGGGCCAGAGAAGATAAAGCTAGCAATGGGACGATTGGGATTTTTCAAGCCGACGCGGGCGCGACGGATACCGCGAGATACAGCCGTAACTGCTTGCTCTTGGCCGATGAGTCGCTGATGCAGAGTGTCTTCTAAATGCAAGAGCAACTCTGACTCAGATTCAGTGAGTTTGTTGACTGGTACGCCAGTCCAAGAGGCAACAATTTGAGCAATGTCTTCTTCGTCAACTACAGTCGAGTTGACAGGTTGCTCGTTTGATGTAAACGTTGCTTGCAGTTGTTCTGCGAGTTTTAACTCTTGGTCGCGCAGTTGTGTAGCTTTGTCAAAATCTTGGACTCTGACTGCTGCTTCTTTTTCTTTGGTGACGCCAGCGAGTTCGCGCTTAAGTTCTTTATTGGGAGAACTTTGGGAGTTCCGCAAACGAACGCGAGAACCAGCTTCATCAATCAAATCTATTGCCTTATCTGGCAAGAAGCGATCGCTAATATAGCGGTCTGATAATTCTGCGGCGGCCACAAGTGCTGAATCCAAAATTGTGACTTTGTGGTGTTGTTCATAAGCACCGCGCAAGCCGTAGAGAATTTGTACGGTTTCCTCTACCGATGGTTCCCCGACCTGAATCGGTTGGAAACGACGCTCTAGGGCAGCATCACGCTCAATATGCTTCCGATACTCATCAAGGGTAGTTGCGCCGATGCACTGGAGTTCACCCCGTGCTAAGGCAGGTTTAAGGATGTTGGCTGCATCCAAGCCACCTTCTGTACCACCAGCGCCAACCAAGGTGTGAATTTCATCAATCACTAGGATGATATTGCCCACAGTGCGGACTTCTTCCACAACTTTTTTGATGCGTTCTTCAAAATCGCCACGGAAGCGAGTTCCAGCTACCAATGACCCCATATCGAGGCTGATAACTTGCTTGTCTTGTAAGCTTTCAGGAACATCCTGATTGATAATACGTTGAGCTAGACCTTCTGCGATCGCAGTTTTACCAACTCCTGGTTCCCCAATCAACACTGGGTTATTCTTGGTGCGGCGACCGAGAATTTGGATCGCCCGCTCAATTTCCTTCTGGCGACCAACTACGGGGTCAAGTCTGCCTTCTTGGGCTAATTTGGTCAAATTTCTGCCAAACTCTTCCATTGTTAGCGGTTGGGTGCGCTTCTGATTACCACTACCAGCAAAAGCTGGTGCATTTTCACCCAAACGGCGAACTATGGCAGTGCGGACACTCTTGAAGTCAACCCCTAGATTTTGTAATACTTTGGCGGCGACACCTTCACCAGCCTCGGTTAATCCTAAGAGTAAGTGTTCAGTATTGATGTAATTCTGTCCCAAACTATGAGCTTCTTTAAACGATTGCTCGAAGAGGCTTTTTACTTTAGGAGTAAAAGGAATTTCTGGTGGTACAAAGCCAGAACCCCTACCAATAATTTTTTCTACCTCGCGACGTGCATCTTTGAGGGTAACGCCTAATTCAGCCAGCACTTTAGCAGCAACCCCAGTTCCTTCTCCCATCAAACCCAGGAGAATTTGTTCTGTTCCTACAAAGTTGTGTCCCAGGCGACGGGCTTCCTCCTGAGCTAACATAATTACTCTAATGGCTTCGGAAGTGAAGTGTTCAAACATAATGGGTTCTTGCTCCCTCGCTGCTTGGACTTTGGGTGAGATAAAATTCACCCTCATCTAAAGTTTTTTGTATTTTCTTAAGAACAATGTAACTTTATTTAAAGTTAAGTGGCAGTGGTGAGAGCCGTAAGACATCAGGTGTACTTGCCGTCGAGTAGGAGTGCTGAGTGTAGTACGGGGAAAGTCAGAAGTTGCAAAGTTGACAGTTAAACTTTCGGTATTTGACAATTTTCTTTTGTCTGTTCTGTTTTCCACTGTCAGCTAAACTTAAAATTCAGGACTTAGCACTCTAAACTCAGGACTGACAATGACTGAAGCAACGGCCGGGAAAGACCAACAACATCCACTTTATAACCGCGATCGCCCCCTTATTGATATTTTACTCGCTCAAGAGGCAACAGACTATAACTTAGCAGAATTGGCTAGGCTGCGAATGCGTTATCAAGGGTTTCCAGGGGCGAGAGACATTCAAAAAGACCTAGATAAAGTCTTGCAGCAGTGGGGTTTAACCGAAGCCGAGCTTTTTGAGAAAACTCGTCAAATTCACGATTTGGGGGGAATTTACAAAAGCCGTGGCAAGAAAGACGAACAGGATTGGAATTAGTTATGGGGAATTGGGCATTGGGAATTGGGCATTGGGAATTTTGCGATCGCTATCTCGTTTCCAGAACCAGATGAGTTTAGGCAAAATCGATTCTGGCGATCGCTTCCTCAATATCTGCTCCTGGATCGCAAAAGTTTTGCCAATAAAACTCGATATGCCAGAGAATCGTAAAACTTGAAATACAGCAGATTTCAAGTTTGTTTACCCAAATATAAAGCGTATTTTACTCCTGAATTCTGTTAGCGGTAGCGGGGCGTTTAGCCCATTCTGAATTCTGCTCTATGTTAAGAATTTAATTTGTCCTGGCAAAAGTATTACATTTCTGAGGATCGCCCGTTTGGATACCTTGTTTAAACCAACGAACCCTTTGGGCTGAACTACCATGTGTAAAAGATTCTGGCACAGCATAGCCTTTAGCTTGTTTTTGCAAGCGGTCATCTCCAATACTGCTAGCTGCGGTCAATGCTTCTTCAATATCACCTGTTTCCAGAATTTGCCGTGAGCGTTGAGCATGATTTGCCCAAACGCCTGCAAAACAGTCTGCTTGTAATTCTAATCGCACAGAAAGCTGATTTGCTTGTGTCTGACTCGCTTGGTTCTGCAAACCTCTAACTTGCTGCGAAATCCCCAGTAAATTTTGGACATGATGCCCAATTTCATGAGCAATCACGTATGCTTGAGCAAAATCTCCAGGTGCCTGATATTGAGTCTTCAAATCGCGGTAAAAACTCAAGTCAATATACACTTTTTGATCGCGCGGACAATAAAACGGCCCAACTGCTGAACGTGCAAATCCACAAGCAGATTCTACCGCTCCTGAGTAAAGAACTAACTTTGGTTCTACATAACTTTTTCCATCTTGCCGAAACAACTCACTCCATGTATCTTCTGTATCAGCCAGTACAACAGATACAAAATCCGCCATTTGATCTTGAGTTTGAGATCCTGTTGTTTGAGGTGACTCAGCTACCGGGCTATCATTTGGTGGGGAATCTTCTTGCCAAAGGGCACTAGGATCGCCACCCAATAGTAAAACCAGTAGCGATATGAGTGCTGCTCCTACGCCCCCACCGACGACAGGAGCGG
The DNA here is from genome assembly GCF_034530775.1 of Nostoc sp. DedSLP04. Classification (NCBI taxonomy): domain Bacteria; kingdom Bacillati; phylum Cyanobacteriota; class Cyanophyceae; order Nostocales; family Nostocaceae; genus Nostoc; species Nostoc sp. DedSLP04. The sequence continues at coordinate 82,779 of NZ_JAVRCL010000015.1, forward strand.
AAATCTTCATCCCACGCCGATCTTCAACATTTGTACTCCGACGACCTATTTGCCAACGCATAATTACTGCTTACCAAATTCATAAAAAAATACGGCTTGAACTAGGTAGGATGAAATCTACACAAGCCTTTTAGCTATACATAATGAATATTACTTATTCTATGTATCAATCTCTTCTGCCTACGGACAAACTATAAATAAAGGACAGTCAGCCTTTAGGAAGGTTTTGTTAAATAGGTTGCCCATCAAATCACACAGAATTCCTGGACTTTTTATAGGGAAAACCACAGTCAGGACGGAAGCAAAATTTCAAAGACTTAATTTGCATCCCATGACCAAGCTGTGAGAATTTAAGATATCAACACAGGGAAATCTAGTTATGTCTGCGTTGGATATACACATGTAGTTGAGGCTGTCCTGTGTCACTCAATACAGTTCGGTTAAAGGTGAAAGGGTAAAGGGGAAAGGTTTTGAATACATCCTTTCCCCTTTACCCGCAAACCCATTCCCCAGACCAAAGGGAAAGTGAAAAATGCTTATCCGAACCGTATTGCCGTGTCACTCACTAATAATAATTTCGCATCAGTTAAGGGTCTTTCCATCTTGGTGTATTCATTTTTTGACTTGCACCGTTGAAGGTGTTATTGCCTACCTCATGAGCGAGAGAATGTATTTTATTACTAAGGATAGTTTTGAATTGAACCAACTCGTATTTAAGATAACAAGTACTGAAGAATCAACTTTGTCAGCGATTAATCTTTCCCCTGCGACCAAGGAGTAATTATGGTTTTAAGTCAATATCAACGTGCTGTAGGCGTATTTACTCATCGGATAGATGCAGAACAGGCAATACATGAGTTGAGAGCTTCTGGCTTGGCAATGGAGAAAGTATCTATACTTGTACAAAATTCAGATCGCAATCATGAGATTGCCGATAATAAAGTTAAAGAGGACACTGGTGATAAAGCTGACGAAGGTGCAACAGTAGGAGGGCTTTCAGGAGGCGCTGTTGGTGGGTTAACTGGTTTATTAGTGGGTCTTGGGACTTTAGCAATCCCTGGAGTTGGCCCAATAATGCTGGCTGGGGCGGCAGCAACTGCTTTGGTTACAACCCTTGTTGGCGCAAGTATTGGTGCTGCCACTGGGACTTTTGCTGGTGCATTAGTTGGTTGGGGAATGTCGTCAGAGCAAGCTAGAGCATATAACGAGCGAGTAGAGGAGGGGCACTATTTAATAATCGTGGATTGTACATCTTTTGAAATTGCTAAAGTACAAGAAATACTACAGCGTTGGGGTATTGAAGAGTTTGGCATTTACGAGCATTTCAACAGTGAATCTGAAACTACAAATTCTTTAACCACAACGACTTCTCCTACTGCAATTCCTAATAAAAGTGGGATGATGTCTAAGTATAGTGTTAGTTGCTTTAATAGCATAGAGAATGCTGAAGCGGCAATTAAGGATATGTGTATCGCAGGTTTTTCAGTAAACCAGATTTCCTTAATTTGCAAAGACTTTTCTCAATTGGTTGTGCCAACAGGCATTAATTTAAGTGAACGCTTTGACGCTATGAGGTTAGGAATAGCAGATGAGTGGGCACGCTTTTATAATGAGCAAATAGAGCAAGGCAATTACATACTTATCGTTAGTGGCACAGAGCGCGAGCAAGATATAGCTAGGTCTATTCTGTGCAATTATGGGGTTCAAGAGTCTCAAATTTATGACCCAATGTTAATTCGCTCTTAAAAGCGGCTGCTGTCATGAAAGGGAGCAAACTTATTTAAGTTTTGGAAGATACAGCAGAATTCAGAATGGGCTAAACGCCCCGCTACTGCTAACAGAATTCAGGAGTAAAACACAATACAGTCCAGAATTCGACACCAATAACCCTTAACCCAAGCGTATTGGAGTAAAACACGCTTTATATCTGGGTAACAGACTTAGCTTGTGTAGGTCACCAACTTGAAATCTGCTGTATCAATAAGCAATGGGTTTTGCAGCCTGAAAACTCTACTGTGCAAAGAATCGACACCAGTCAACAAAATTATACGGTTTTCAAGGTTATGGCGAGTGGTGTCGATGAGCTTCAATACATTCACCTGACAGTAAAATATCTTACTTAAAATTTTCAACAGTTTGGCTTTGCTCAGGGTCAGCAGTGAGCGAAGCCGAAGGGTCAACCTGTATTGCCTCTTTCCCCGTCTCCAGTTGCTCTCGTTGCTTGCCGTACTCCCGTAGCTGCTTCAAAAGGTTTTCTTGGGATGAGTTCGGGATAGACGGACTAGGACTTGGTTGAAGGTCGGTGTCGGTACTTGCAAAATTAGCCGCTGAAGGATTATTTTCGTAGACTGGTAGCGACTTGTCATTAAACATAGCCTCTTGGGTTGGTGCTGGGGTAGGAATTAGATTCTTTGGTTTGCTCACAGCAGCTTTTACCGAATCTAGAGTAGTAGCAACCTGCACTTGTTGCTGCATCTGTTGTGTAGAAGATACTAAACCACTTAAACCATTCACCAATTGCCGCAGATTTTTACGGAAATTGGGATCGCCTGTCAATTCATCTAAATCAGATGTAATTTTTTGGGTATTTTCAAAGGTTACTCGTGCTGAATCTAAAGTTTGTTGCAGCAACACCGCATTCTTTGGATCGTTTAAGGATTTAGAAGCATCACGTAAATTAGCTGAGGCTTGGGCTGCATTTGCTGAAAGCGTTTCTAAATTGTTGAGTAATTGTCCTTGAGTCAATCGATTGACAGCTGGTGATAAGCTACTGACTGTAACACGCAATTGGTTGCTGGTTTCGGTGATATTGTTCAACGCACCAACCAGTGTTGACCGATTTGTTGTCACCAAATTATCCAGATTGTTCAGCAATCGATTTGCTTGAGTTGCAGTTGCACCGAATTTATTTACTGTTTGATTTGCGGATGCATTAAGTTGGTTTGTCGCCCGTTGCACTGAATTAGCCGTAGCAGAAAAGGTATTAAGTTGTAGTTGTAAGCTTTTGGTCAAACTTTGTAAATCCTGACTTAGCTCAGTAAAACTGGATGCTGCGCCTGTGGTAGTTTCTAGAACCCTATTGACATTTCTATAAAATTTTGGATCGTTGTATGCACCAGCTAGCTCAGTTGAACTGCGAATTAGTGCATCAACACTAATGCCAACCTGACCTTTTAACCGAGAGCCATTACAGACTATGAGACTGGTATCACAACTTTTATCTAGGGGTTTAGCAAGTACAGCCCCAGGAGGTAAGGTTGTTCTTGGTGTAATGTCAATAATACTTTCGCTAATTAATCCGCTTTGATTAGCTTCCACCACTACATTACGGGGGATAATTAAGTCAGTTTGGGCAATTTCAATCACTACATCAATAGCATTTGCCCCTGGTCGAACCTGAGAAATAGTTCCTACCTTAACGCCACGATAGCGAACTGCTGCTCCCTTTTGCATTCCGCCAGCGTTGGCAAATTCTACAATAATTTTGTATGAACGGCCAGCAGCAGTGAATCTATTTAACCACAGAAAGAGTAATCCAAATACCCCTAGTCCTAGCAGGAGTAATAACCCCACAGAACCTTCTCTAAATGTTCGCCCAGACGCGAAGCGACTTGTCATAAGACCTCGCATTTTTTTGCCTCCACCAACAACCAATAACCAATTAGGAGTTAAAAGTTAGGAGTTAGTAGTTAAATTTAACTTTTTACTCCTGGCTTTTAAGTTTCTAGCCGGCGACTTTAATCGGGCCTTGAACACTTCCACTGATAAATTGTCTGATCAAGGGATCTTCTGTGTTGTATATTTCACTAACTGTACCTTGCCACTGCACTTTACCTTCATAGAGAAATATAAGTCTATCAGATGTACGGCGGATAGTGCTGTCTTGGTGGGTAACAACAGCATAAGTACTACAAACTCCATGTAAACATTGCAAGTAACGGATTAAATCTTCGATGACTGTCGAGGCAATGGGATCGAGTCCAGCTGTTGGTTCGTCGTATAGTAGAACTTCTGGCCCTTCATTGGGATTATCAGGGTTAGACATAATCGCACGGGCAAAACTTACCCGTTTGCGCATTCCCCCGGAAAGTTCGGCTGGGTAGAGGTCGCCTATTTCTGGCAAACCTACCATCTCCAATTTTTCGTTTACCAAATCTCGGATGCGCGATCGCCGCAGCTTTGAATTTTGATAAAGTAAAAATCCCACATTCTCTTCCACTGTCAGCGAATCGAATAGGGCCGCCTGCTGAAACACCATACCAATGCCAATTTGCTGGCCGCCATCCTCAATCAAACCCTCTCGCCGCACTCCTTGCACATAAATTTCTCCTTCATCAGGACTAAGTAACCCCGCTATTACTCGTAAGATAGTTGATTTTCCAGTCCCTGATGGCCCAATAATACCCAGTGCTTCTCCCCGGTAAATGGTCAAGTCTACATTATCTAGAACTTTATGGCTACCAAAGGACTTAGAAACACCTTTCAGTTCAATCAATGGTTCAGTCATTAGTTATTTAGTCACTTGTACTGAGCGACTCGTGCCGAGCGGAGCCGAGGTAAGCCGAAGTATTGGTCATCGATCGTTGGTCATTAGTCAGTAGAAAATAAACAAATGACTACTGAGAACTAACAAAGGACAAATATGCCCAATAGTGATTTGATGGTGATTGGTAGGACATTGTATAGTGTATTATAAGTACATAATTAGCATTCTGATTAGAGTCAACTTTATTTTTTTAGCATAATATTTAGTTACTGAGGATGTTTATCGTCTCAAAATACCCTCAATGCAAGGCTGAGGAAGACACCGTAGTAATTAAACATCTCAGTGATGTGAAAAAAAGATTTCAGTTTTCTGTAGACATCAGCAAAGTCATTTATATATTATTAATATTTTACTTAACTTTATAACGATTCAGGTTGATACAAAATATAAAAATCAAATTTAAGTTGTGAAAATCAAAAGGTTCAGACTTGCTATTTTTTATATAAGTCACAAACCTTGTTTTTCATTAATTATGAACTATGGTTATCAAAAAATGAGCTTCCTGCTATCCAAAGTTATTGTACTTAGCAGAATTATTAAATAATTGGAAAGATTAATAGTGTTACTCACCAATGGATTTGGCAAAGTCAAAAATTATTTACTAAAATTGTAATAATTAGTTAAAAATCAAAATTATGAGTAGCCAATTAGAACAGTTTGCAAGTGATAATTCCTCTGGTATTTGTCCTGAAGCACTGGAATATATGATTAGGGCAAATCAAGGTAGTGTTCCAGCTTATGGAAATGATGAATGGACTCAAAAAGCAACAGATTATTTTCGGGAACTCTTTGAAATTGATTGTGAAGTATTTTTTACCTTTAACGGTACAGCCGCAAATTCTTTATCTTTAGCTACTCTTTGCCAGTCATATCATAGCGTCATTTGCCATGAGACATCTCATATAGAAACAGATGAATGTGGCGCACCGGAATTTGCATCTAATGGTTCTAAATTGTTACTTGCTCACGGTAAAAATGGCAAATTGACATCAGAGTCTATAGAGTCAATTGTCACCAGACGTACTGACATTCATTATCCCAAACCTAAAGTTATTAGTATTACGCAATCAACTGAATTAGGAACTTTATATTCTATTGAAGAACTTTTAAATATTAAAAAAGTTGCAAACAAGTATAACTTAAAACTTCACATGGATGGCGCTCGTTTTGCTAATGCAGTTGCCGCTATGAATAAAAGTCCTGCTGAAATTACTTGGAAAACTGGAGTAGATGTATTGTGTTTTTGTGGTACCAAGAATGGAATGGCATTAGGTGAAGCCATTCTTTTCTTCAATAAAGCGCTAGCAGAAGATTTTGATTATCGATGCAAGCAAGCAGGCCAGCTAGCTTCAAAAATGCGATTTATTTCGGCTCCTTGGTTGGGTTTATTAGAAACTGGTGCTTGGCTAAAAAATGCTAGACATGCCAATCAATGTGCTGAATACTTAGAAAATCAACTATTAAATATAGAAGATGTTGACTTGATGTTTCCTAGAGAAGCCAACGCCGTATTTGTAAAATTACCTGAAGAAGTCATTCACAGCTTAAAAGCCAAGAACTGGCAGTTTTATACATTTATTGGTGTGGGAGGAGTACGTTTTATGTGTTCTTGGAACACTACTCAATCAAGGATTGATGAGTTGATTGGTGATATTAAAAACGCAACAAGAAATCGGGGAAAGGGGAAGGGTTAAAGAGGAAAGGGATAAAATTAATTTCCCCTTAGCCTTTAATCTTTCCCCAATTTGTTGCAAAAGTAAATTTGCAACAAATTTTATAAGTAATCAAGCGAGCATGATATTACTTCTTGACAAAAATTAAATATGGAAAATCTCAAATAATGAAACAAATACAATAATTCTAAAATTCAATACTATTTCAGTTAAGGGTTATTGGTGTAGATTATTGCTTTTTCAAGACGCGATTCATTGCGTCTCTACATTAGGGTTTTGTTGCACATTCTGAACTGTATTGTCCTCAAATTGCTACAGGTTATCATAACTGATAATGTCAGCGCTTACTTGGTATGTAACTTCAACTGTAATTTTGATTGTTGCCACAAACCCAAATGCTTATTTTTAGCATTAGCTTCTGCAATTAAAAATTGGGTTTTGGTCTCATAGCAATTTTGCAAAGATTCTTGGTCAACGACGGCATTACCTGACTCTACCAAAAGGAGATTTACTGACCGATTATCTACAAACACTTCACCCGCTGGACGACCACTTTTTAGTTGTTCTGTACTTCTAATTACGACAGGAGTTTGAAGTGGTAATAGCTGTTTTAACTTTTGTGTTGCTGCTAAACCATAGCGCTTGTCAGTTGCCTCTGGTACATTAATACACGCTAACTTGACTATAGTTGTTTGTCCTGCATTATCTTTAACCAAAATAGTGTTTCCGTCTGTAACACCAACTACTGTACCTAGCACTAACATTAGTTGCAGTAATTCCATCATTTTATATATAATATTTTATGCACAAATAGAATTTTATTTCGGTGCTTAGGTTACTAGTGTGATTTAGCTCACAAGTTGCAAATAAAAATAAAATTAAAAGCAAAGTTAATAAATATTATGATTGCTAAAACCTGACGTTTATATCAATCAAAACTTCATTTAATGACCACAGTTAATTGAACACTCACAGTAGTTTCGGTCAAGAGGTTAGAAGAGATTAACAGTTTCCCATTATGAGCATTGACTCTTTTAAAAGTCAACTCCACAGATTTACAAATTATCATTGTATTTGAAGAGTTTTAACTTCTAAATCCTAATTTTGTTTGTATGCCAGAACAACAGCAGTGGACTATAACAGCAACTGAACAACCACCAGAGTGGTTTATCCAAGCAGTGAAACAGTATACACCTGCCTCAAGTGGACTGTATGCAGCGCAGTTGTTGTGGCAACGGGGTATTAAAGATCGTCAACAATTAACAGCTTTTATCAACCATAAAGCTTATCAACCAGCAAGTCCCTTTGAGTTTGGGCAAGAAATGCATCTGGCGATCGCACGGTTGCAACAAGCGTATAATACTAAAGAAAAAATTGCCATTTGGGGAGATTTCGATGCTGATGGCATTACCTCTACATCGGTACTTTGGGATGGATTGGGGCAGTTTTTTGCTCAAAATACTCAGTTAGTTTACTACATTCCCAATCGTCTGAAAGAATCCCACGGACTTAATAATCAAGGGATTGATAACTTAGCAAAAGAAGGTTGCAAATTAATAGTTACTTGCGATACAGGTAGCACAAACATTGAAGAAATTATCTATGCCAAACAGCTAGGTATAGATGTAATAGTTACAGATCATCACACTTTACCAGCCGAACGCCCACCTGTTGCAGCAATTATCAATCCCCGCTATTTTCCAAAGGAACATCAGTTATTTAATCTTTCTGGGGTGGCGGTAGGTTATAAGTTGGTGGAAGCGCTATATCAAAGTCTGCCCAATGTTGCTAAATATCCGTTAGAGGATTTATTAGATTTAGTTGCAGTTGGATTAATTGCTGACTTAGTGCAATTAAGTGGAGATTGCCGTTACTTGGCACAGATGGGAATTCAACGACTGCAAGAAGATTTTAAACAGCCAGCAGCAGCGCGGCGGCGTCCAGGGGTAGGGCGATTATTAGAATTGTGCCAGAAAAGTGGCGATCGCCCCACAGATATTTCTTTTGGTTTGGGGCCGAGAATTAACGCCGTTAGTCGCATTCAAGGAGATGCCAGTTTTTGCGTGGAATTATTAACTAGTCGGGATGTTAAACGTTGTAACGAACTAGCCGAAGTTACAGAACTCGCCAACGCCCGCCGCAAATCTTTACAAAAAGATGTGCAGGCACAAGTAGCGCAAAAACTTACTCAACTCGATTTATCAACCACCAGCGTTATTGTCTTAGAAGATGCCCAATGGCCTGCGGGTGTATTGGGCTTAGTCGCTGGACAGGTAGCACAAGAAACTGGACGCCCGACGATTTTGTTGAGTACGGAAGGGGCAGGGGAAGCAGGGGAAGCAGGGGAGCAGGGGAGCAGGGGAGCAGGGGGAGCAGGGGGAGAAATTACTTCTTTATCTTCTAACTCAGAACTGAGAACTCAGAACTCAGAACTCATCTTAGCTCGTGGTTCTGCTCGTTCGGTGAATTCTGTCGATTTATACCAGCTGGTGAAAGAGCAAGCACATTTGTTACATCGCTTTGGGGGACATCCCTTTGCAGCTGGTTTGAGTTTGTTGGTGGAGAATATTCCTTTATTTACAGCAGCGATTAATCAGCAGCTACGGCAATCTTTAGGTAGTACAACTCTAACGCCAACTGTACAAGCAGACTTGACGGTAACGGTAGCCGACTTAGGGAAAGAGTTATTTTTGGAACTGAAACTGTTAGAACCTTGTGGAATGGGTAATCCTGTTCCGAAATTGCTAATTCAAAACTGCTGGTTTGAAAATTCTTGGCATCGCAATCAGCAGGATTGGCAGGGGAAAAAGGTACAGTACATTAAAGCTGAGTTTGATATTCGGGATGACTCTACCAGAAATGCTTTTCCTGGCTTATGGTGGGGACATTACAAAGATGAATTGCCCATAGGAAGATGTGATTGCATAGCAGAACTAGACTACAACACCTTCAAAAAACGTTATGAAATCAGATTGATTGCCGTGCGTTCTTCTGCTAACTCAGCACTCAACACTCAGCTATCGCTAACACCCTTCATCCTAGACTTACGGAATCAGGAACACTCAGCAACTCAACATTCAGGACTAATTATTGAAGATTGTCCCACGAATTGGGATGATTTACGTATGTGGTTGCGGCGATGTTTGGTGAGCAGCCGCTCTACGTCTGGGCTTGAGAATCAGCAACAATTAGCGATCGCTTGGTCTAAACCTAAGCACCAACCACCTAATCAAATTTGGCTGACTCTTGTCGGAATTGCCAAATATCTCAGTCGCACAAATCAACTAGTTACCCGCGGACAACTTTTAGAGAAAATCGGCATTAGCGACCAAACCTTACTTGTCGGAATCAAAGCTTTAAAATACTTAGGGTTCACAGTTCAACGACAAGACCGTTCTTTACAATTTACCTGGAATCCAAACGATAGTGTAGAAAACCTGGCTGACGAAGCAGTTGCACGATTTTTAGCTGCTGTTCGAGAAGAACAATTTCAGCAACAGTATTTTGCGGAAGTTCCTTTATCTACGATTGTGGCGATCGCCAGCTATGACAGTAAATAATTTAAAGGGTTTATAGCGTTCGCTACACAGCCTCTTTCCCTCTGCTCCTCGGTCACTGAGCGTAGCCGTTGGCGAAGCCTCTCGTAGAGAAGTGCTGCTCCCCTGCCCCGGTTACTGAGCGGAGTCGAAGTATGCCCCCCTGCTCCCCTGCGGTCTAAATAGATAAGTCATCAGCAAGACACGATATGAGTCCTATCGGGTGTCATCCCTGAAGTTACAGAGGTGTCCCAGAAGGCTGTTGCACCCTATTGTTAACAGTTTTTCCTTCTACAAAACCATCTCGGCCTGTAATCAATCTAGAGCGGCGATTACGAGTAATATAATTCCATCCCCACTGAATTGCTACTACTACTTTAGTGTCAAACTCGATTAAGAAGTAGATGTGAATTACTAGCCAAAAGAGCCAAGCAATGAAACCTTTGAGTTTGACTAAGCCTAAATCTACAACAGCTAAATTTTGCCCAATCATCGCCAAAGTACCCACGTCATTGTAACGAAATTGTGGCAAAGTCTCACCTTGCAACCTGCGTTTAATGAGTTTAGCTACATACTCTCCTTGTTGTTTGGCTACAGGTGCAACACCAGGTAAGGGTTTACCATTTTGATGGGAAAAGTTACCTAAATCTCCCACTACAAAAATATTGTTATAACCCTTGATAGACAAGTCCGGTTCTACAATCACACGTCCGTCGCGATCGCACTCTACACCTGTACTTTTTGCTAAGGCTTTCCCCATAGGCGAACCTTGAACACCTGCTGCCCACAAGATAGTTTTTGAGGTAATTTCTGTCAATTCATCGCCTCGCTTGAAAGTAACGATGTTACCTTCAATATTTGTCACTCTGGTGTTGGTGTAGACAGCCACACCCAACTTTTGCAAAGATTCTGCTGCTACTTTCGATAATTCTGGTGAAATGTGTGGGAGGATGCGAGCGCCACCTTGCAATAGTACAATTCTCGCTTCTGAAGTATTGATGCTGCGGAAATCTTCTGTGAGAGTTTGGTATGCTAATTCTGCGATCGCGCCGGATAATTCTACACCTGTGGGCCCGCCCCCCACAATCACAAAAGTCAACAAAGCACGGCGTTTTTCTGGATCGGTTTCTTTTTCTGCCGCTTCAAATGCCGAAAATATCTGGCGACGCATTTCTATAGCATCTTCAACAGTTTTCAAGCCAGGAGCAAATTCTTTCCAGTTATCTTTACCAAAATAGGAATGGTTAACACCTGTGGCGACAATCAATGTGTCATAAGGTACTACTTCATCACCCAAAATAACTTGTTGTGCTTTTGGATCGATATCATTTACCTTTCCCAACAACACTTTTGTATTCTTGCTTTTGCTGAATACAGATCGCAATGGTGCAGAAATATCAGCAGGTGATAGCGTACCTGTGGCAACTTGATATAAAAGCGGCTGAAATAGGTGAAAGTTACGTTTATCAATGAGAGTAACATTTACATTTGCTTTCTTCAAAGCTTTTGCTGTATACAGTCCACCAAAGCCACCACCAACAATAACAACGCGATGTGGTGCATTCTTTTCAAGTGAGACTTCCATAAGAAATATTTCCTTGTATTAAGAAGTTGTAACTATTCTTAACAAAGATGTAACAGCTTTATGATGATGGTTGCTGTCTATTTAGAACAATTGAAGAAATGATGAAAGTAGTCAAAGTTAGTTTTTATATCAAGTCCGGCTAATTTAGTTATGATTCCCACAGTCATCGCACCCCACCCCCGACAAAGCATAGCTTTGGCGGGGGTGGGGTTGATCGAGCCGCTCAAAATGTGCTTTGAATAATTCCGCCATCTACTTGCAGCATGACTCCATTCACAAATGAGGCTGCTGGTGAACTCAGAAATACTGCAACATTGGCAAACTCTTCTGGTGTTCCGATACGACCCAAAGGGACTGTCCCATTGATTCTAGCAATTTCTGCTTCTTTCGTTTCACGACTTTTAGCAATGCGGGCATTGAGCAATTCTTCTACCCGTTCTGTATATGTCCAGCCTGGTAGAATACTGTTGACGCGAATTTTATCGCTACCCAGTTCTTGGCTGAGAGTTTTCGTTAAACCAATCACTGCTAATCGAATGGAATTAGATAAAACCAGATTTTCGGCTGGTTGTTTAGTTGAGGTTGAGGTGATGGTCAGAATTGCTGGTGCGGTAGATTGGCGTAAGTGAGGTAAAGCGTACTTTACCAGACGTACCGCACTCAGCAAAGTCAAGTCGATCGAAGTTTCCCAAGTTGCCAAATCGATATCGTCAAAAGTGCCAGCAGGCGGGCCTCCGGCGTTGGTAACGAGGATATCCAACCCGCCGAATTTTTCTACTGTGGCATTAATTACTCGTTCAATATCTTCTTGATTAGTAACATCCGCACGCAGAGATAGCACTTCTGTACTTGTTTCGCTTGCAATCTGGGCAGCAGTTTTGTCAATTAACTCACTGCGGGCGCAGATGGCAACTTTTGCACCCTCACGGGCAAATTGTTTCGCTGTAGCTTTGCCCAAACCTTTACTAGCAGCTGTTACTAAGGCGACTTTGCCACGGAGTTGCAAATCCATAATCTTGATTCTTGTTTACAACAATTTAAAGCCAAGGTTATTGAGAGCTTCACGCAAGCGATCGCGTCCTCTCAATGATTCTACAGTGGCGATGCGTTGGGCTGAGTGTTCTGACCAATCGCCGGCAACATTCATCTTTTGTTTAGTATAGAATTCTTTGATGATGTCGTTGTAGTGAGCGATCGCTTCTTCTTGTTCTGCCAATTTATAGGTTTCACGGTGCAGCACAACTGACTGCGGTAAGCGTGGCTTAATCGCTGCTTCAACTTCAGGATTTGGATAACCCACACACAGCCCAAAGACAGCATACACAGAGGAGGGCAAATTCAATATCTGTGCTACCTCTTGGGGGCGATTCCTGATTCCGCCAATATATACTGTTCCTAAACCAAGTGACTCAGCTGCAACTGCGGCATTTTGCGCCGCTAAGGTTGCATCGATTGTTGCCATCACAAACATTTCCAAATATTCCAGCGCATCATGAGATATGCCGCGACTGTCAGCAACATGACTTAGACGCGCTAAATCTGCTAACCAAACCAAGAATAAAGGAACCTGCTTAATATGTGCTTGGTTTCCCGCCAACTTGGATAACTCTTCTTTGCGCTGTTGATCTTCGACTGCTACCACACTCCAGGTTTGCAAATTTGAGGAAGTAGATGCAGATTGGGCGGCTGCAATTAGTAACTCTAGAGTTCCCGATGGTAAAGGATCGGCTAGATAAGACCGAATTGAACGGTGAGATAGTAGTGCTGTTAGCGAATCATTCCATGCAATTTCGGGGTTGAAGGGAATTTCACCGTAGCGCGATCGCAGTAATTCTGTAGGATTAGTCATAATCAATTCCAAGATTTACATTTTCAAATTTGCTACTAATACCAATTTCATCTGTAGGTGCATACATCTCTATGCCCCTACAGCCGATTCATTGTACTAGTTTAAGTTTTTGGTGAGAAAGCAGCATATTCTTCTTTTGTCAACATTGCATCCTTCACATTTATTTCTTTGGGAATTAACTTCAATTTGTAATATGTATCTGCAACACCTTGTTGTAGATTTATCAAATTGTCGTCAATTGGTACAATCCCAAAAGTCCGCCTGTTAGTTGCTTTTTTCATCGTTTCTAAATCAATTCCTAACACAGGTGCGAGAGTTTTTGCTACTTCTTCTCGATTCTGTTTAGACCATTCTTCGAGATTTTTAATTTCCTCCACTATTGCTTTGACAGTTTGGGTATTTTCAGTGACAAATTTGCGACTCATCAAATAATATCCTCCCTGTTTATTAATTCCTGTGCCATCAATCAGGACTCTAGCTTTAGTTGCCTCTTCAGCGGCTGCATAAAATGGGTCCCAAATTACCCAAGCATCTACACTCCCTTTCACAAATGCAGCACGAGCATCAGCCGGAGCCAAATATTTAGGTTCAATATCTGTATATTTTAATCCGGCTTTTTCTAAAGCTAGGACTAACAATAAATGGGCACTAGATCCTTTTTGAAAGGCAACTCTTTTACCCTTCAAGTCAGTAAGTTTTTGAATTTGCGAATTTTGAGGAACAAGAATTGCAGAACTAGCTGGAGTAGCCGCAGTACCAACAACATAAGTTAGTGATGTCCCTGCTGCTTGGGCAAATATTGGCGGTGATTCTCCCACAGGGCCAATGTCAATACTACCTACATTCATCGCTTCTAGTAGTTGTGGCCCCGCTTGAAATTCAGTCCACTTTACAGTTATTCCTTCTGGTGCCAAACGCTTTTCTAAAACACCCTTAGTTCTTAGCAAAATGGTCGATTTTTGATAACCAAATCTGACTACTGTTGCTTTATTAGAAGCAGAATTACCCTGAGATGTGGCATTGGGATTAGGGGCATTAACAGTCGGTGTCGATGAACAAGCAGCAAATAGCAAGCTCAGACAAAGACCTGTAACAAAAGCCCCTACTGTTGGCAAAGGAGAAGAAAAGAATAATTTATGCTGGTTGTTAAACGGGATATTCCTGAATTTTATCAACGATATCCACTTGGCAATAAAACGGCGAAAGATTTGGTTAATCATCAAAATGATTTCTCTGAGCTATATGAATACTATAAACTTATAGGTTTACCGGGGTATATAAATAAATTTAGCTTCAATTGACAATAAATAACTGGGAGGCGGAGTCGGAACTACTCCGCTCAGTTCAGTTACCCTGCTCTTAAGTAAGCTACAGTCGGGGTTTAAATCTCCTTATGTAACTCTCTTCTCTACGAGATGCGGCGCGAATAATTTTGAATTTTGAATTTTGAATTTTGAATTGTTAATATCCCAATGCCGAAAAACACAGCACTAATTTAGTAAATCGGGTTCTTCGCGCACAATCCGATCGTAAAGCGGCTGGAAACTGAACCACCCACTTACATGTGACCCTACTTGAGTTTGTGTTAAACGGGCTGTTTCGTGTTTGATAGTAGTGGGTCTACCCGCAGCCTCTGCCAGCAGTTGTCCTTGGCACGATCGCTCTAAGCTAATGTACCAAAAGGCAGCTTCATCGACTGTATGTCCCACAGTTAAAATACTATGGTTACGTAGGATTATGGCTTTCTTTGGCCCCAAGGCTTGCGCCAATCGCTGACCTTCAGAAGTTTCTAAAACAACACCTGTAAAATCGTCAAACAGGGCATGGTCTTCGTAAAAAGCACAAGAATCTTGAGTCAAGGGGTCAAGGAGACGCCCCAAACTAGACCAGGCTTTACCATAAAGTGAGTGGGCGTGAGCCGCTGCGATGACATCAGGTCGAGCTTCATGAATCTGAGAATGGATGGCGAAAGCAGCTTGGTTTACATCAGCATCGCCTTTAACGACTTCACCATCTTTGTTAACTAGAATCAGGTCAGAAACTCTGATATGACCAAAGTATGCCCCGAATGGATTGACCCAGAAATGGTCTGTAAACTCAGGATCGCGAGCCGTAATATGGCCTGCGATTCCCTCACTGAAGCCAAACTTACCAAACAAGCGAAAGGCGGCGGCGAGACGTTGCTTGCGGTGCAGGCGTTCGTCTTCAACTCGCTCGAAAACTGGGGGTTTTGGTCTAATATAATTGGCCATGTTATTTTTCCTCCTCTTGTTTACAGGGAGCGTTGGAATATCCAGAGCGAAAGGATTTGACGCTGTGAGATGCTGGGATGAACTGGTGACGCAAGACGCAACCAGTATCATTACCCAAGGTATGAATGGATACAGATGCGCTCTGGGATGTGGTTTTGACGGCGTGGATATCACCATCTGGTGGTAAGAGGCGGTAGATATCCCCTGGTTGAAGGCTACGCACTTCAGTTACTTGTAATTGTGCGTGCCCTTCTACATCACTGTTATCTATACGGCGATAGACTGTTTCTTCTTGATCGCCCTTGTATAAACCAATCAATCCCCAGGCTAGATGATCGTGGACGGGAGTCGTGGAACCTGGGGGAATCACCAAACTGAATACCGACAGCGAACGATCTTGAGCGCGATAAAGCAGCCATTGACCAATACCGCCACCCATCCGGCTTTCGGGATTAATTTGGGCAAACTTTTCCGGTAGCCATTCCTGTTGAGCAAGCAGTTCTTGAAAATGGGGTTCTAGTTTGGCGAGAGTTTGTGTGCGATCGTTAACAGTGCTAGCGCTAATTTCTTGCACTGTTGCTACAAAGGATCGTAGTTCCTGGCTCTCAATAAACCATTGGTCTTCTGGTAACGGTTCTAAAATAGTGTGGTTCGTCATCTATATTCCTCTGTTGAGGAGGCGACTAAGATTAACTAATTCGTAATTCGTAATTCGTAATTCGTAATTCGTAATTTAATTACGATTTATTTTAATACCAGGATGAATCTTAAAGCCAAGTTGCTCAAGTTTTAGATGAGAAAGGGACTCCTTCAGAATGATAGTAAAAGGATATCGCTGAAATACAGTAGCTTTACCTTGTGACAATAGCAGCCTAGCATGGCTGATGCGTACTGGATATAACGGTTGTTTGTTGGCATCGAGAATGAATACTTTAGTCATACAAGTTTGAATTTTAGATTTGCGATCGCCAGATTGGGAATTGGGGACTGGACACAAGAGGCAGAGGTGGGGAGGTGTATGGGGGAAAACTTACTGCAACTTCTCCTCGGTTACAGAGCGTAGCCTTTGGCGTGGTCACTGAGCGTAGTCGAAGTGCAGCCTCTTGTAGAGAAGTGCCGCTCCCCTGCTCCTTTTATAAGAAGATAAGAATGAGAGTCTATAAGTTAACTCCAGCACTCTCGTCTTTACCTTTCATTTAGGGATTTCCAAGAAATCAATCATCCAATTTTGTGGGGTATCCCAGAATCATTTGTAGTTGGATATTTTTATTAGGAAGCCTCTTAGTAGTTATATTAATTTTTGTAAGTACTATAAGTCGGTCGGATAACCGTTGAATTAACTACAAGCAGAAAATTATCACATACAAATTTAAAAAGCAATAGGCTAGCTGTTAGGGGAGACAAAGCGTAGCTTTGGCGCGGTGGGTGCAATGACTGTGGGAATCATAACTAATTACCCGGACTTGATATAAAACGGGTAACAGACTTAGCTTCTGTACCTCACCAACTTGAAATATGCTGTAATATAATCCGTCAGAAGGGCATAATTGATTGTAAATGCAAGGTTTTTTCTAACTGCGGATGCTTGAAGCGAAGTTCTCTGGCGTGCAGATGTAACCGACTAGTAACTGCACAACATCCATAAAGGCGATCGCCTAAAATAGTTATCCCAAGTCCTTGCGCATCAGCTGCATGAACTCTCAACTGATGAGTGCGTCCTGTTAGTGGCGTAAATTCTACGCGGGTGTAGTTTCCTTCTCTCGCTATTACCTGGAAGTGTGTCAAGCTGGGTTTACCGTGCTGCCAATCAACTTTTTGATAGGGGCGATTTTCAGGATCTCCCCATAATGGCAGTTCAATTTTACTTTGCTCAACTGTCACAGCACCGGAAAGTATGGCTTCATAAACTTTGTGAACCTGGCGTAGCTGAAACTGCTGGCTGAGTTGCCGATGGGTTTGGCGATCGCGTGCTAACAACAAAATCCCGGAAGTTTCTTGATCTAGGCGATGCACAGATATAAGCGCCATACCATCAGGTAACAAATGACGTAAGCGACTCAAAACACTATCTTGGCGATCGCGATAACGACCGGGTACCGAAAGTAATCCAGCAGGTTTGTTGACAGCAATCAGCCATTCATCTTCATAAATAATCGGTAAAGTTACCTCTGTGTACACATATCTTGATAATGAAGCGCAAACCTCGGATTTACCCCCCTTAATCCCCCCTTGCAAAGGGGGGAGATTAAAGATCCGGTTCCCTCCCCTTTGCAAGGGGAGGGTTAGGGTGGGGTAAAAGTGACGCAAAAACCCAGATGAGTAAGCTATTTCAGACTTGTGTGTACACTGTAGCCCGATGCGTTGGGGGAAATATCCGGTTCCCGGTTCTCCCCCAAGGCATCGGGGAGTTAGAGGGTGTGAGAAGGACTTGTGTATACACGGTAGCCTATCAGAAGAGAGGCTTCTTTTTTCCCTAGCAGGGAGGGAAGGTTTCAAGCCTGAGAGCAAAAACCCCATCAATGGCTGACATCGCTCGGCACAGGCTCCATAAAACTCTCCCGGAATTTTATCCTGAGCTACGGAAGACGCACCCCACCAAAATTCTGCCATTGCTAAGGGTTTGAGATTATGTGTTGCCGCATAATGAAGCAGCTTTGGGGCACAACAGTCTCCTGTGCCAGTGGGAGAACCTCCTGGCATCAATTCTTGCAATGATTGCGATCGCCCGGAAAAATTAGTCAGGCTGTAGCTAGCGTGCATTTGAGCTTGCAATTGACGGGAAAGTTCTTTGCGCCGTTGTTTCAGTTCGCTGATTCGCGCATCTGTCGCTGCAATTAATTGCTGGAGAGGCTGTAATACAGCATTTTGCTGGCGTTTAAGTTGTCGTCGCTCAATTCCCTGTTGACGACTCTCTTCGTCGAGTTGTTCAAGGGCAATGGTGAGTGCTTCGGCAGTGAGTGTATTGCAGATTTGCTGACGTTTTTCCTGTCGTTGATGTTTGCAATAGCGATGGCGATCGCTCATTGCTTGTAACTGCTGCTCAAAGTCATTAAACAAGATTTCATACTGCTGGCGTTCGGTTAGTTGCTTCAAGGAAATAATTTCTTGCTTAATCGCGTCCAACTGTGCCAAAGTACGGCTTTCCTCGAAAGCAACTTCATCTCGTCCCGGAATTGGCGGCACCCAGCCCTCAACCACACTGCAACCATTCAAAAGACCAGAAAAAGCTTTTAGTATTCGTTGTTCGCCATTAGGCAGTTCAACCAATAAGATTCCATACATCTTCCCTTCACGAGAATAACAGTCATTGTTGGCAAGATGTTGCATTAGTCCGTGGGCGATCGCTTCGGACATTGAAGTGCGGGGTAATTTTAGGCGATCGCCACTTTGCGGACAACGCCCTTCGTACCAATAACTACAAGATGAGTCAGCGATCGCAAAATCGCAGTCGATGAAATCTGAAAGTGCGTGCAGAACTACCATACAAGGTATGATTGCAAATCTAGCCGATCAATCAATATATGAAGTCTATTAGACTTTTTGGCATTGTGGGGTAAAGGGTAAAGGTATGGAATTTTCCCTTCTCCCCACCGCAAAGCAAAAGTTACTTTTGCAAGAAGTCTATTGTGTTGAGTGCTTTTGGCAATTTGGCATCCAAAGTTTTTCTGTTGCAGTTTTAATTTATATATCAACAGGGTTACAGGGATCTTGAGAAAATTCTACAAGGGATTAATTCCCATCTCAAAATCCCACCCAATGGCCAGTTGTTGACGTTTACGCTCTCCCAACCACCTTAAGGTGGATGCAGCACAAGCGTCACCGCTTCACTACAACTGGCTAGAAATCAAACAGAAAATATATAGTACTAATGCACTGACACAGATATAAGTCGAAATATGTCAGACTGCAAAATCTATCTAAATTAACGTGAGTTCAACAGACCTCTCCCTCCCAGCCTCCCTCTCCTAAAAGGAGCTACTGTGTACACACAAATCTTTTAAAGTTACTGCCTAACATAGAGTAGGTTAATTTTTGCAGGTCGATGCAACAAAGGTACAAGTCAATGCAACAAACGTGCAGGTCGATGCAACAAAGGTGCAAGTCGATGCAGCAAAGGTGCAAGTCGATGCAGCAAAGGTGCAAGTCGATGCAACAAAGGTGCAAGTCGATGCAACAAAGGTGCAGGTCAAGAGACTTGTGTGTACACCGTAGCCTAAAAGGAGAGGCAGGAGTAACGAAAAAAGAAAAGTTTTTGCTCCCCTCTCCTGGTAGGAGAGGGGCTGGGGGAGAGGTCAAAATAGCACCCGTCGAACTCACGTTAAATTAACTTGTTGTATTGTTTGTAACAATATATTAAAATTACATTAAAAAAGTTTGACCACGCAAGAGGGTGTGTCCTGCGATAGCGAAGGTGTCATCAGCATCTTCTTTTGATACAACTTATGAAAATTTTGTTGGTAGAGGATGACGTATTACTGAGTACAGCACTCTTCGAGTTGTTGAGTGCAAATCATTATACTATCGACATTGCAAGCAATGGACAAGCTGGATTAGAACTAGCGCTATCGACTGAATATGAGTTGATTTTGCTAGACTGGCTAATTCCAAAACTGGATGGGATTACCTTGTGTCGGCAACTGCGAAAGCAAGGCTACCGTAAATCTATTCTGTTATTAACCGGGAAAAATTCTAATGCAGATATTGTGGCGGGGTTAGATGCCGGAGCAGATGATTACGTCATCAAACCCTTCGACCCAGAAGCATTACTAGCCAGAATTCGCTCTTTATTACGACGCAATGGGGCGATCTCATCATCTATTTTAACCTGGGGAAATCTCTCTTTAGATCCAAGTGCCGGCAGAGTAACTTGTAATGAGCAGGAAATTCTCCTCACAGCCACAGAATACAAACTGCTGGAGTTGTTTTTGCAAAACCCAGACCGGATCTTTAGTCGGGCAGTGATTCTAGATCGGCTTTGGGGATTTGGGGATGCACCGACTGAAAATGCAGTTACGACTCATATTAAAGACTTGCGCAAGAAACTGAAAACAGCAGGTATAGCAGAAGAACTTCTAGAAACGGTATATGGCATGGGCTATCGGATCAAGCCTGTACCTAATCGCCCCATGTCTGTTGGGGAAAATAATCAACATGGAAAGAAGAAACCCAGCCCCAAAGATATGACTTCTGTAAATCGGGTGTTGGAGCGATTTCGTAATTCCTTTGTTGGACAGGTTGCAGTGCTAGAGCAAGCAAAAACTGCACTCTTGGCAGGAAATTTAAATGAAGATTTACAGCAGAATGCATTGCGTGAAGCTCATAAGCTAGCAGGTTCAATGGGATCGTTCGGTTATCCAGAGGGTTCTCGGCTCGGACGGAAAATAGAACATTTGCTGCTTGAAGATTCCTTACTATCTCCAGAGCAAATCTCTAATTTCTCGCAACTGGTAACAGCATTACAGCAAGAGTTAACCAAGCCTGCTGTCACTTCCACTGCTCCAAATGTTCCGATGAAGCAAACTCATCGGCTGTTAGTAATCGATAATGATCCTATACTGACAAAGCAGTTGCAAGCAGAAGCCGATTCATGGGGAATCAGAATGAAGGTTGCACCAAACTTAGCAACCGCCCGATCGCTTTTTTCCTTAAAAACTCCTGACGCAGTTTTACTGGATTTGAGTTTTACAACAGTAGAGGAAGACGGATTAATATTATTGAGCGAGATAGTAGAGCGATCGCCAAATATCCCAGTAATTGTTTTTACCGGACGAGATAGCCTAGCAGATCGACTGAAAGTATCGCGTTTAGGAGCTAGACAATTTTTGCATAAACCGGCGACAACCGAGGAGATTTTTCAGGCGATCGCTCGTGTCTTACCTCAACCTCAAACTTCCGAAGCCAAAGTTTTAATCGTAGACGACGATCCTGTAATGCTAGCTGGATTATCGGCGTTGTTAACTCCTTGGGGACTGGAAGTAATCACCCTCTCCCAATCACAACAATTTTGGAAAGTGCTGATTGCAACATCTCCTGATTTGGTGGTGCTAGATTTAGAAATGCCGATAGTCAACGGATTAGAGTTGTGCAAAGTCGTGCGCCAGGATGCCCAGTGGGGAGATTTACCGATTTTAGTAGTTACAGCCCATACTGAAGCAGAATTTCTTCAGCAAGCTTTTGCTGCCGGAGCTGATGATTTTATCAGCAAGCCAGTGCTAGGGCCAGAACTTGTGACACGGGTACTGAGCCGCATTCAAAGAACGCGTTGGCGCTCTCAGGCAGGGAGAAGTAAAGCATGATGAGAAATTATCAGCGATTATTGAACTACGGTGTGGCTATTGGTTCAACTGCGATCGCCCTGCTGCTGTCACTCTGGTTAGAACCGCTTATTTCCCGAACCATTGGTGCTTTTTTCTATATAGCTATTATTGTCAGTACTTGGTATGGTGGCTTTCGTCCAGGGATCGTTACACTTGTCCTTTCGACAGTAGCAATTAATTATTTATTGATGCATCCGCGATCCCAAATCTGGCTCGGTCAACCAGAAAAATTATTGCGGCTAAGTATCTTTTTACTGGTTGCCTTGGTGATTAACCTAATCACTAGCAATCTTCAGTACAGCAGACGGAAGATTCAACAACTCAACCAACAATTGTCTCAAGAAAACGCCGAGCAACTGCGGATAGCTCTTGACGAGCGCAAACAAGCACAAGAAACGCTGCAACAGCAATTTGAGCAACAGCGCCTAGTGATGGAGATGACCCAGCGTATCCGGCGATCGCTCAATTTACAAGATATTTTACAAACTACTGTCGATGAAGTGCGGCAATTTCTGGAGTGCGATCGCGTCACTATCTTCCAATTTTATCCAGGTTGGGGAGGAACGATTGTGATTGAGTCTGTTGCACCGGACTGCATGGCTCTTTTACCACTCCAGATTTATGACGCTTGCATTGGTGAAGAGAACGTCGAACCCTTTAAACAAGGCTTAGTCACTGCCAAAACTGATATTTATACTGCTGGAATTAGTCCCTGTCATGTTGAATTTTTGGAAAGTCTCCAAGTGAGGGCAAATCTGGTCGTTCCTGTTTCCGTAGGAGATGAATTGTGGGGATTATTAGCAGCTCATCAATGTAAGGCTCCTCGTGAGTGGCAATCAAGAGAAATTTCTCTGTTGCGGCAGTTGGGAGCGCAGGTAAGCATTGCTATCCAGCAAGCAGCTTTGGTCAAACAGTTACAAACAGAACTAACAGAGCGCAAACAGGCAGAAATTGACCTACAACAACTGAATACCGAACTTGAGCAACGGGTGCAAGAACGCACTGCCCAACTGACAGAGACGAACGATCGCCTGCGAAAAACAGTTATAGAGCAGCAACAAACCCAACTCACACTTTTAGAACAGACGCAAATGCTGGAGCTTCAGGCTGTAATCACCCGAAATATGGGGGAAGGCATTTGCTTAGTAAGAATTGATAATGCAATCATTGTCTATGCCAATCCGAAATTTGAGCAGATGTTTGGCTATGACTCTGGCGAACTCAACGGTCAACACGTTTCGATTGCGAACTGTGTCACCAAATCAGTAACTACTCAAAATGTAAATCAAGCCACTTTGTCTGCCGTTTTACAAAATACTGAAGCCACCTACGAAGTTCAGAATCTTAAAAAAGATGGTACGCCATTTTGGTGTAGTGTGACGGCTTCGGTATTTAGACATCCCGACTACGGCGACGTTCTGGTTGCAGTTCACCAAGATATCACCGAACGCAAACGCATCGAAGATGCTTTACGCCACAGCGAAGAAAAATTTCGTCAGCTGGCAGAAAACATCCAAGCAGTATTTTGGATGACCGATATTCAAAATCAGCAAGTTCTATATGTGAGCAATGCATACCAAACCATCTGGCAAAAAAATTGTGAGGACTTGTATCACAACTATTCAAATTGGTTAGATGCAATTCACCCAGAAGATCGCCAGGGCGTCGAAATTGAACTCATTGAACAGATGAAAGCAGGGCAATACGATAAAAAATATCGCATTATCCGCCCTGATGGTTCAATCCGTTGGATTCGCGATCGCGCATTTCCGATCAAAAATGAACTCGGCGAGGTAGTTCGGATTGCTGGGATTGCCGAAGATATCACTGAACTAGAGCAGATTAATTCGATCAAAAGTGAGTTTATTGGCATCGTTAGTCACGAACTCCGCACTCCCTTAACTGCAATTCGCGCAGCATTGGGTTTACTACAAACTGGTATCTACGACAAAAAACCAGATAAATTTAAGCGGATGATTGAGATTGCAGCCATCGACAGCGATCGCTTAGTGCGTCTAGTCAACGATATTCTCGATTTGGAACGCTTAGAATCGGATCGAGCTGTCTTAGAAAAAACCATCTGCAATGCAGCTGATTTAATTCAACAAGCAGTAGCAGGACTGCAAGCGATCGCCAATCAGCAAAATATTACTTTTGAGATCCACCCTACCAATGCTCAAGTTTGGGCGGCGGCTGATGCCATTGTGCAAACACTCACCAATTTGTTAGGTAATGCGATTAAATTCTCCCCTGCCGATTCTACTATTACTCTCAGTGTCCAACAGCAAACAGACTGCGTACTATTCCAAATAACGGATCGAGGACGAGGTATTCCAGCAGATAAGTTAGAAGCAATCTTTGGAAGATTTCAGCAAGTAGATGCCTCTGATTCTCGCACCAAAGGCGGCACAGGCTTGGGATTGGCAATCTGTCGTAGTATTATTGATCGGCACGGTGGGCAAATCTGGGCTGAAAGCACTCTTGGTGTTGGCAGCACGTTTTTCTTCACTCTGCCATTGCCGGGGAATTAGGCAGGGGAGAAATTAATTCAAAATTCAAAATTCAAAATTCAAAATTAAAGATTCAATCCCCATACTCAATGACAAATGACAAATGACAAATGACTAAAAAATTGTTAATTGTGGATGATGAAGAACGAATCCGCGAATTAGTGCAAGCTTGTTTAGAAGACTTAGGAGAATGGGACACCCTGACAGCTGCATCAGGGTCAGAAGGATTAAAAATCGCCCAGACGGAACCTATTGATGCCATTCTACTTGATGTTTCTATGCCTGACATGGACGGATTTGCAGTCTACGAAAAACTTCAGGCGAATTCAGGAACCGAAGCTATACCAGTGATTCTATTAACAGCGAAAGTCCAAGGGAGCGATCGCGCCCGTTTCGCCCAGATGGGAATTGCCGGAATTATCACCAAACCTTTTGAACCCACCTCTATTTGCAACGAAGTTAGTGAGATTCTGGGGTGGGACGATTAATAGTTAAGTTTAGTAACAAAATCTATATCTTTATTAGTTTTTTATTTTTGTAATGTATTTTTTTGGTTACAGATAAAAACCTTTTATAGCAACAGTCAAGGTGGTTAGGACATCAACAGACGATAAAACTTAGACACAAAAGGCTTTTCACCCAGTCCCCAGTCCCCAGTCCCCAGTCCCTTGCTATATCTGTAACCAAAAAAGGTATATGAAATCAAATGAATATACTAAAGGAGGTAAATATAATCGGCAAAACGATATTGCTCATTGATGATGAACTGCATGTCCGTGAGATAGTAAAATTTTGCCTCCAAGATTTAGCTGGTTGGAATGTCGTGACAGCAGATTCTCCATTAGAAGGATTGCAGAATGCAGTACACTATACTCCTGATGCGATTGTATTAGATATCTCAATCCGCGATCTGGCTAGTTTTGAATTTATGAATAAACTAAGAAATCATCCAGAAACTCAAGCTATTCCTGTAGTGTTGCTCAGTGCGAAAGCGCGATGGTTGGATTCGCAAATTTTGCGACAGTATCAAGTTGCAGGTGTAATTCTCAAACCCTTTAATCCAGTTACCCTCCCGTCTCAAGTTGCTCAATTGCTGGGTTGGGATTTTACTTGACTAAAAGATTAAACAAGAATGGGTAAAACATCCGTAAGAAGTCAGAATTAAGAAGACTTTGATACCTAAACTTAATAAGTTTAATAAAATCAAGAAGTTATTACCAATAATAGCAATCTTAAATTATTAGTAAAAAATAAAATCGCTAAAACACTTATAGATACTTTTTTTCTGCCTATATATTTTCTCACGTTTCAATTTGGATTGCTACAACGGATTTTAAAGAAAGTGAAGTACGCAACGATTCGTCTCAAAGCCAGGTATAAAGCCTGTTTTACTTCTGAATTCTGCTGTATATCAAGTTTAAGCTTAAATTTAACTTAACGTTTTAGGTAATTTGGAATAAAATTAAATACCAGAGAAAAATCTTACATCTACCTAAGTGCATATACATAGATTATGACTATGCTGTTCAATCGTCTATCGGGTTCTGAAATTGATTTAAAGCAAATCCTCGATCGAATTAGGATGCTGGCCGATCAAATTCATCAGTCACTTAAAATGAGTGAAATTCTCAAGATTATTGTCAGCGAAGTTAGAACAACATTAGAAAGCGATCGCGCCATTATCTATCGTTTTTTGCCGGATGGAGATGGAGTCATCGTAGAAGAGTCTGTAAGTAATGGATGGAAACCGATTCTAGGGCAATTAATTTACGATCGTTGCTTCAATGCGATATGGGTAGAGCGATATCGAGATGGAAGCGTTAGTGTCATTGAAGACATTAATACTACAAACCTTGACCCTTGTTACAAAAAACTATTAACAGACTTGCAGATTCGAGCTAATTTAGTAGTACCAATTTTAGTCAATAATCAAGAACTTGATGGAGTTTCTAGTACATATCCTTATTTATGGGGCTTAGTAATTGCTCACCAGTGCAGTGGTTCGCGTCAATGGAGTTCTTTAGAAATTGAGTATTTCCAACTGATAGCCGCAGAACTAGGAATCGCTCTTGGGGAAGCAGAACGCCATCGGCAAAAGGCTACATCCTGCCAAAAACTAACGCTGCAACTGAATCAAAACCTGAAAAATTTGACAGTTCAGCCAAAGTTAAAATCAATCAAAAGAACTCTGTATCAGAATTTTAGAGGTTCCATTATCACAAGAACAGCATTGCCAAAGAATATATCAGTTGCAGACTTGATTGCATTTGACCGATTACAAACTCCAGTTTGGATTTATGATATTCAAAACTTGCAGATGTGGTGGGCGAATCAATCCGCTGTGCATATTTGGAATGCTCAAAGTCGAGAAGAATTGCTCAGTCGCAACTTCAGTGATGTTTCCCAGTCTACTCACACTCGAATGCAAAGCTATTTGCAAGAATTTCAGCAAGGGAAAACCATCACTGAAAACTGGACATTTTACCCAGAAGGAAAACCTGTTTCTCTGCGCTGCATCTTTTCTGGGATTCAAATTGAAGAAGGGCGAATGGCGATGCTGGTTGAAGGATCGACAGAAATTATCAATCAGATCGATCGAGAAACACTCAGATCGATTGAAGCCCTACGTCACACCAGAGTAATGATCTCGCTTTACACGATCGATGGTGTACCTTTGATGCAAAATCCGGCAGCCCTTCGCTGTTATCGGGATACCCTGTACCCTAACTCGTCAGCTGAGAATATTTTCCTGAGTCACTTTGTTGACAAGAGTGTTGGACAACAAGCTATGAAAGCGATTAATTGCGGTGAGGCGTTCAGCATAGAGGCTCAGGTGTTTACTACTGAGGGAATTCAATGGCATGGGATCGATATACGATGCACCCGCGATCCAGTAACAGGTAACTCCATCATCCTCGTCAACGAAAACAATATTACCAAGCAACAAGCTGCACTACAAGAACACCAGCGTACAGAATCAGAATTGCGCTGGCGGGAAGCTTTGCTGCGTTCTATGACTGAAACTTCTTTGCTGGGATTTTTTGTTGTTGACAATCGTACCGATGAAATCCTCTATTTCAATCACCACTTCTGTAAAATTTGGGGCATCGAACATCTAGAAGACCAAATGCGTTTGGGTGCTTTAAAAAATAATGACATCATTCCTGATTGTATATCTTCAATTGTCGATGCATCGGCATTTGTCGAATCCTATAAACCGTTGCAGTCTGAAGAAAATCGTTGCACGATTGAGGATGAAATTTTATTTGTCGATGGGCGAACGATTCGCCGCTTTTCCAGTCAAATTCGGGATACTCAGGATCGATACTTTGGGCGGTTATACATTTTTGAAGACATCACCCCTCGTAAACAAATCGAAGCCGCACTCAAAACCAGTGAAGAAAGATGGCAGTATGCTTTGGAAGGAAATGGCGATGCAGTTTGGGATTTGAATGCTGAAACGAACGAAGTCTTTTTTTCCCGGCGATGGAAAGAAATGTTAGGGTTTGCAGAGCATGAAGTTGGAAATACCCTCAGTGAATGGGAACAGCGGGTTCACTCCGATGATAAAGCGAGGGTTTACGAGGAGGTTAGCAAGCATTTGTCCGGTGAAACCCAACAATATGTCAGTGAATATCGGATTAAGTGCAAGGATGGAACCTACAAGTGGATTTTAGATCGGGGTCAAGTTTCGAGTCGCGCCAAGAATGGTTTTCCCCTACGGATGCTAGGAACTCATACTGATATTACTGAACGCAAGCGTATGGAAGAAGCGCTGCGAGAAAGCGAACAACGCTATCGTTCCGTAATTACAGCGATGGCAGAAGGTATTGTCCTACAGCAATCCGATGGACGCATTACCACCTGTAATGACAGTGCCGAAAGAATTTTAGGGTTAACAGCCGATCAAATGATGGGGCGAACTTCCATCGCTTTGCTATGGCGAGCGATTCATGAAGATGGTACTTCTTTTCCAGGTGAAACTCACCCTGCTGTTGTCACCTTACGCACCGGACAACCCCAATTTAACGTGATTATGGGAGTTCATAAACCTGATGGCAGTTTGACTTGGATTTCAATCAATTCTCAGCCACTGTTTGAATCGGATGAATCAAAACCATCCGCGGTGGTGACATCATTTACAGATATCACAGACCGCAAACAGGCACAAATTGCCCTGCAACAGCAAACAGAACGGGAACGTATGGTTTATGCGATCGCTCAACATATCCGTAGGTCTTTAGACTTGGATGAAATCTTAAACACAACTGTTGCTGAAGTTCGACATTTTCTGCAAACCGATCGCGTCATCATCTATCGCTTTAACCGTGATTGGAGTGGTGTGATTGTCACGGAGTCTATAACAGCAGGTTGGCAATCGATTTTGAATATGGAAATTACAGACAGCTATTTTGTCAATATACAGGGACAGTCTTATCCAGAAAGTACGCTCAGAGTTACTCCAGACATCTACACTGCCGGATTTGCCCCTTGTCATGTAGAGTTATTGGAAAAGTTGCAAGTCAGAGCCAAGCTAGTTGTACCAATTTTACAAGGCGATCGCCTTTGGGGTCTTTTGGTTGCTCATCATTGCAGCGCCCCGCGTCAGTGGCAATCTTGGGCAAGCGAACTGCTTCAGCAATTGGCAACACAGGTAGCGATCGCTATTCAGCAATCAGAACTTTATCAACAATTGCAGCGTGCCAACCAGCAGCTTGAAAATATGGTAATGGTAGATGAATTAACTCAAATCGCCAATCGCCGATGTTTTGATATTAAGCTTAATTCTACCTGGCAATATCTTTTACGAGAACAAGGTTTTCTCTCACTACTTTTATGCGACATTGATTATTTTAAACAATATAACGATACTTATGGTCATACGACCGGAGATGATTGTTTGCGCTTTATTGCCCAAGCTTTCAAACAAAATGTCAAACGTTCTAGAGATTTAGCTGCTCGTTATGGTGGAGAAGAGTTTGTTGTCATCTTGCCTAACACTGCTAGTGATGGGGCTTTTCACGTTGCCCAAGAAATTCATAAAGCTATCCAACAGCTAAATATTCCCCACGCGGCATCGCCTGTGATGCACCACGTCACTTTGAGTATCGGAATTGCTACAGTGATTCCGACACCCAGTATGGTTCCTTTAGATTTGATTGAGGCAGCAGATCAAGCCCTTTATCAAGCCAAAGCAAACGGGCGTAATCGTTCTTGTATAAATAGACTGTCTTAGCTCGACTTTATCCAAAATTAAGAACTTGCTTATCTTGATACGGCAAAAACCCTAGCTTTTTGGCAAAAACTTTTTCCATGTCACTGATTATCGGTTAAATCTAAAAAGTAAAACTACCGTCCCACAAAGGTTTCAGTGTCAGGTTTTGGGTTTCGTAAAAATGGATAAAGTCGAGCTTAGAGAGTGAGTGATCCCTGCGGTTCTTGCGATCCTACGCTAATCAAGTAATTGTTAATATTTTCTAAAGTTTTTTAACTACTATCATTTCTTTATTAGTTCTTTATTTTCTGTTTATAAATTAAAGCTGTTGGTAGTTAAGCCAAGAGCAAACTACTTATTTGTGTTTAATTTTTTTAATAAAACAACAATTTTATGACAAACTGCCCTTGCTGTTCCAACCAAATGCTTCGTCACATTCGTTTACAAGAAACCTACTGGTTCTGCCGCCACTGCTGGCAAGAGATGCCTAACCTGAGTTTAGATAAAAGTACTTTAAATTTGACTAGAAAAAACACACTATTAGCCAAAGAATCAATTTCAGTCAACCACAAACTTTTGAAAATGAACGTCAGAACAGAGCTTTGTGTTTGAATGAATCAAGAAGCAAATACCAAACGAGCTACACTATCGCTTTTAGAGGATGTTTGAAAAGTTTAATTTCCAATACTTTTCAAACATCCTCTAAAATAGTTTGACTAATAGGTTGAAAGATAATATCCCTATATTTACAGAATATTTTAAGTAATGTCTCTCCAAAAACCTTTTAAAAAACTTATATTTTTATTAATTGTTAGAATTTAGAAAAGAAGCGATAAAGCTGCTATAATGACTCTCTTATATCGCTTATTCATCTGCTTTCATCGCTCAACAGATGGGATTATAACCACTCGAAATCATGCGAATATTAAATGACTCTTAAACCGTGTAATCAAGTACTCTTGCATCTTAATTAAGTCTGATATCTTCTTGGGAACAGCTTTATTGTTGTCAGGTAGATTGATGAGTCGAATTAATGGATTTGTCGGGCGACGTAATTTCTTGAAATTCGCCAGTGTTGTAGGTATTGCAGCTACTACTTTTGGTGATAGCTTTTGGAATACAGAGCAAACTGCTGTTGCTGATATTCACCCAGTTAACCCTAATTCAATCAGTCCAAATGAAGCCATCAAACGCTTGCTTGATGGTAATCAAAGATTTATCCATCAAAAACGCCAATATCCCGATCAATCACTAGAACACCTGCGATTAGTTGCGAAAGCTCAGTATCCCTTTGCCGCCATATTGGGCTGTGCAGATTCTAGAGTACCTGCGGAAATTGTTTTCGACCGAGGACTTGGAGATTTATTTGTCGTGCGAGTTGCTGGTAATGTTGTCAGTGACACGGTTATAGGTAGTCTGGAATATTCTACAGCAGTATTGGGTTCGCAGTTGATTATGGTTTTGGGTCATAGAAGATGTGGTGCAGTAGCAGAAGCAATCAAAAACGAACCACTTCCGGGCAGAATTGGTTTGATTATTGAAGGTATCAAACCATCTGTAGAAAGGGTAAAGTTCAGAACTGGCGATCGTATGCAAGATGCAGTTATAGCCAACATTCAATATCAAACTGAAAAATTGCAAGAAAGCTCAACTATTTTAGCAAAATTGCTTCGTGAAGGTAAACTAAAAATTGTTGGTGCTTGTTACGATATTGATACTGGTAAAGTCAACATTCTTACTTGAATATCTTCCACATTTCCAGTGTAGGATTCTTACACTATATTAGTGTATTACAATTCATTAAAATCCCTATTAGAAATTGAAATAAATCTAGTTGATTTTGAGAAATTGCCATTTCCTATTGCAATTCATCATAATCCTTATATATAAAGATTGTTTTACTCCTACCTCTTACATATCTCTCAGTAGATATAGCAATCTGATTTGATTTCTGAATTAATTGTAGGGACTAGGGACTGGGGACTGGGGACTGGGAAGAAGGAATAAAGCTGTACTGAGTTTTTTTCAAAAATCAAATATGAGTCCTATAGCTTGCTTGTTAAGCTTATCCGTGGTTTGATTAAAGTACGGCATATACATCGATTTATCGTAGTTGATGACTACTCAATTACTTGAATTAACTTGTCAGCCATAAAATAAATATAAAACTTTCCATGCCTATCCAAACTATTGGTATTTTAAGTCCGGGTGATATGGGACAGGCGATCGCAGCTGTTCTCAATCAACATGGATTGAAAACTATTGCAGCCCTAGACGATCGCAGTGAACGAACTCGGCAATTAGCAGCCGCAGCCAACATCCAAGATGTGGGTTCCCTCAGACAACTGGTAATTGAATCTGATGTGGTGTTGTCAGTTCTAGTTCCGGCAGTGGCTACCCAAGCGGCGAAGCAAGTAGCTGAGGCGATCGCCGATGTTGGTAAACCCATTCTCTACGTTGATTGTAATGCGATCGCACCCCAAAAAGTCATAAATATCGGCCACTTGATTGAATCAGTTGGGGGAACATTTGTAGATGCATCAATTATTGGCCCACCACCGCGAGTTCCCAATCGCACCCGCATTTACACTTCTGGAAAACAAGCAAATCAACTCCAACAACTGCGCGATCGCGGCTTGGATGTACGGGTAATTGGTGATGAAATTGGTCAGGCTTCGGGGTTGAAAATGTCCTACGCAGCGCTGACAAAGGGACTTACAGCAATTGGCACAGAATTACTAATTGCAGCCCATCGTTTAGGTTTAGATAAGGAACTATGGGATGAAATATCTAATAGTCAACCAGAACTTGCTAGTATTTTGACGCGTTCCATTCCCACGATGACACCGAAAGCACATCGTTGGGTAGGAGAGATGGAAGAGATTGCAGAAACCTTTAAAGAGTTAGGTCTGACAGAGCAGATTTTTTACGGAGCAGCTGACGTTTACCGTTTGGTGAAAGAAACCTCCTTGGGTAAAGAAACACCAGAAAAGTCTAATCGCGATCGCCCATTGGATGAAATCATTACAATCCTTTCTAATGAAGCAAGTGACACTTAATCGTAAAAATTGAGAATCTATGACTCAAGAGCAATGGACTGCGGTCGATCGTTACTTTACCGATCTGCTTGTGCCGTCAGACCCCGCGCTGGATAAAGCCCTCCAAACCAGTGCCGCCGCCGGACTACCGCCACACAACGTTTCGCCAAACCAAGGCAAACTGTTGTTACTGTTGGCGCAAATCCAAGGGGCGCGAAGCATCTTAGAGATTGGCACACTGGGCGGCTACAGTACGATCTGGCTGGCGCGGGCGTTACCCAGCAATGGCCGCCTAATCACACTGGAAGCTGACCCAAAGCACGCCGAAATTGCCCGCGCCAATATCGCTCACGCTGGTCTGTCTGACGTTGTTGACCTCCGCCTCGGACAAGCGCTCTCTACACTGCCACAGATTGCCGCCGAAGGTCACAGCCCATTTGACTTAATCTTCATTGATGCTGATAAGCCAAGTAATCCCGATTACTTCGCGTGGGCGCTCAAGCTTTCCCGTCGCGGCAGCCTGATTATCGCTGATAATGTTGTGCGTAACGGAGCGGTGATTGATTCCAGTAGCAACGATCCTAGCGTTCAGGGGGTGCGTTGCTTCAACGAACTGCTTGCTTCTGAGCCACGCGTCAACGCCACGGCAATCCAGACTGTGGGTAGCAAAGGATATGACGGCTTTGCGATCGCGATCGTCACGGCTGACCAATAGCCAATATACCTGCCTTGAAAATAGTGTTGGCGATGTTTGAGTCGATCTACACTAACGCCAACTCATAAAAATTTAGAAAAAACTTAAAGCTTGTAATAAATAAACCCAGCAGGGACTATATAACAAGTCCCCCTGCCAGGAAGGTATAGTATATTCTGGCCATGTTTGATTAGATTAGCGCTTATTTATAAAAAATAATTGCGTATCCTTAAATACAATAACTAAATACTTCGTAAAACACAGTTAAGAAAAGTTATTAAATAGGTTAATTTACAATTAAAATCCAATACGCTTGGGTTAAGAGTTCTTTACTCTAGCTGAGTTGGTAAGTAGGTCGTCGTGAATATTTATCGTCAGGGCAAGGCAGGAGGCAGGAGGCAGAAGGAAAGAGAGTTTGAGCTTCGTTTATCTTTATTAACATAGTTATGTTTTTTCTCGCCAACTTACTTAAAGGCTTAACAAACTCTCTAGACGTAAACTGAAACATAAACTCTAAGACTTTAAATATTTAGTGAAATTAAATATGCATTATCCAGAACCTTAGTAGAGACGTACTATTGCTACGTCTCTACATTTTTTCTACCAAATGTCTCTTGAGTAGAGTAAGTGGCAGAGGTAAGCTTTTTGAGAATGGGATGAGATCGGTTACTTTTATGTTCGTCGATTAACTAGGGTAGCGCTAGCTTGGTCAACAGGCATTAGCACAACTTCATTAATATTGACATGGGGCGATCGCGTCACACAGAAAAATATCACATCAGCCACATCATCTGCTGTTAGGGGTGTAACTCCCTGGTAGACTTTGTTGGCGCGTTCAGCATCTCCGTGAAAGCGTACCTCGCTAAATTCCGTTTCTACCATACCAGGATCGACAGAAGTTACACGGACTTGCGTACCCAACAGGTCTTGTTTTAAACCTTCAGAAATGGCTCTCACAGCAGCTTTGGTAGCACAGTAGACATTGCCACCGGGATAGGTTTGATGTCCGGCGATGGAACCTAAATTTACCACATGACCGCGATCGCGACTTACCATTCCTGGAACGACATAGCGGGAGACATAAAGTAAACCCTTAACGTTAGTATCAATCATGTCTTCCCAGTCTTGAAAGCTGCCTTCGTGTAACTTGTCTAAACCACGACTCAAGCCAGCATTATTAATGAGAATGTCGATGTTAGACCAGGCAGGGGGTAGATTTGCAATAGCAGATTCAACAGCATGGCGATCGCGCACATCTAGCTGTAATAAATGAATTTCAGTACTAAAATCTTTACTCAGAGTATCTGCTAGCTGCTGCAAACGTTCTAACCTTCGTGCTGCTAAAATCAGTTTTGCACCCGCACCAGCAAAGATTTTTGCACAAGCAGTACCAATACCACTACTTGCACCAGTAATCAAAATAATTTGATTTTGTAGGGAAGTCATTAGGATAGTTAGGAGTGAAAAGTAAACAAAGATAGTTAGAAGTGAGGAGTTAACAGTTATGAATTATGAATTAGCACAAGTTTCATCGTTCATAATTTATCATCAATCGGTCTATAACTCCTAACTCCTAACTCCTAACTCCTAACTCCTAACTCCTAACTCCTAACTACTTCTTCACCACTTGCAAGCGCTGAGTTACCATTGTCATTCCATTACCTCGCAGGATGACAGCAGAAATCCATTGGCTACCTGGGGTAGATGGTGCTTGTCCTACTTTAAACAATCCGCCAGATGTCAGTAATTCCAAATCGACGGGTGTAGGATTAAGAAATTTATCTGGTTGGATAGATTCTTCTAAGGCCGTTCCTAGCAAAAAATCATCACCAAGTGGCTGTTGAACGATCGCATCAAAATTATACTTCTGACCGACTTGCACTTGCTGGGGCAATTTAATATCAATTTGGGGCGGATTACTACCAGAAGTAAGCAGGGTGCGTTCTGACAAAATGTCTTGGCGGACTATTTTTCCGCCTTCAATGCGCTGACGCGATTTAATTGTGGCATTGAGAGCTAACTTATTACCGTTACCAGAGGGTAAGCCAGTTATCTTTGTTTCTGTTTCAGCAATAATTCCATTAGCTTCAGGTTTTGAAGATAGCAGTTTCGTGCTGTATTGCAATTTCGGATATCGTTGCCAAAGTGAAGTCAAAGACTTTTCCAGGGTTTGGAGGTTTAATCCATCGCCATGAGTGAAATTGGGACTGTAAAATTGCAACACCCCTCTGATATCGCCTCGGCTGGCGGCGGTATCAACTTGTGTCAACAGGTTTGTCAAAGCAGCTGGTGCATTTTGGGCTGTTGTGGCTTGGGATAATTGCTGTGGTGTCGTCGCCTGAGTACGTTGCCAACCAGTTGTTAAACCAATAGTCAGCAGAAACGAAACTAGCCAAATATTTGCTGGGAATTTGAGTTGTCGTCTCACTAAGGCGGTAATAATGTTAGTCATGGGTAAGAGTTTACTGATTTGATTAGAGAAAGTAAGCAAATTGTTTTATCTTAGTTAAGCTAGACGCTAAACGGTAGAGGTTTGATGGCAAACGCACCGATACGATTATTAATAGCTGCCAGTGGGACTGGTGGACATTTGTTTCCAGCGATCGCCCTGGCTCAAAAACTTCCAGATTATCAAATAGAATGGCTGGGAGTACCCGATCGCCTAGAAACTCAACTTGTCCCGAAACAGTATCCCTTGAATACTATTGCAGTTGAAGGGTTTCAGCAAGGGTTTGGAGTTTCCTCGATTCGCATTTTGGGTAAACTCGCCCTTTCGATTCTAGAAGTCAGACGAATTCTCAAACAGGGAAATTTTCAAGGGGTGTTTACTACAGGCGGTTACATTGCCGGGCCAGCCGTGATTGCGGCGCGTTCTCTCGGTTTACCCGTGGTTTTCCACGAATCTAACGCCTTACCAGGTAAAGTAACTCGCTTTTTTGGCCCTTGGTGTAGTGCGGTAGCTTTGGGATTTGAAGTCGCTGCTAAGTATTTACCTCGTGCCAAAAATGTCTATGTTGGTACTCCGGTTAGAGCGCAATTTCTTGATGGGGCAATTAATGCGCCACTAGATTTAGCTATTCCTGATGGTGTGCCTTTAATTGTTGTTTTTGGCGGTAGCCAGGGTGCAGTTGCAGTGAATAAATTGGTGCGCGAATCTGCAAAAGCTTGGTTTGATGCTGGTGTTTATGTAGTACATTTAACTGGCGATCGCGATCCCGAAGCAGATAGTCTCAAACATCCACAGTACATAGCCTTACCTTTTTACAACAATATGGCAGCGTTATTGCAACGTGCTTCTTTGGCGATTAGTCGTTCTGGCGCAGGTAGCTTAACAGAATTGGCAGTGTGTGGAACGCCTGCGATTTTGATTCCTTACCCCTTTGCCGCAGAAGACCATCAATCTTACAATGCAGATGTATTTACTTCATCGGGTGCAGCGTTAACGTTGAAGCAATCTGAGTTGACGACTGAAGTATTGCAAAGTAGTGTGTTGAATTTATTGCAGTCACCGCAAGAGTTAGCAAAGATGGGGGAAAAAGCAAAGGCGATCGCAGTTCCTGATAGTGCCGAAAAATTGGCGCAGTTAGTGCGTGAGGTGATAGAAACATAACGTTGATTATTTCGCATTAAAGAATATGTTATTTAGCAAAAAACTTCGCTTTACAGTAGGTTGTGCTGCCTTATTACTTGTCAGTTTAGCAAGTAGTTATCTATATACCCACTCAAAAACTAAACAGTCATTTACTCAACAAGAAAATTCTACCCTACTTCAATCGCAGATTTCTCTGACCTCAAATAAAGATAGCGATCGACTTAACTCTAAGTTTCAAAATGCTTTTACATCTCGACAGAATTTGTTAACAGCATCTACACCCTATCCAGTTGTTGATGAGTTCAAAAAATATAAATTTAACATTAATGGCAGCCAGATTGCTACTTCAGGAAAACTACCAAATAGTAAGGTTAAATTCAATCAAAGAGATTTATTAACTGTTCTCGTTAATACTAGAAAATATTTTCAAGATTATGCTTCAGAAGATCCAGATATTATGCGTACAGGAGTGCTTGCTACTCAAGGAGTTACTATATCCGATGTCCTCAAAACTTTGGATTTCATGATTGCTGTTTTGAAGGAGGATATTGCTAATAATCGGGCTACTCGTTTACAAGACTCTCAATTTATTAATACCAATTTTCGAGTCATTAAATGGTCTGCTTACAACCCCAAAGCTAAACAGCAAAAGCAATTACGAATTACCAAATATGCTGTATTTACTCACCCTGGTTCCCGCAAGAAAACCTCTACTTTTAATATACCAATTTATAGCTTAAAAGATAACTCTAATAACGATAAGTTCTACACTCGATACACAAAGCAAGATGTTTTATCTGGTATTTATGAACCAGGTGGTCGAGAATTTGGAAAAGTTAATACTCTTGCTTATCTAACCAGAAATGGCTTAGAAGAAGCAATTATGGAAGGAACAATCCTGATTAATTTTACAGATGGTTATAAGGCATTTTTTAATGTAGATAGAAACAATGGAATGGCTTATATCCGTGGATTAAAGGCAACAGCACAAAAGCGTTATTGGTATTTTAGAGAAGTTGATGCTATTAAAGGCTATGGATACAAAATAGATGCAAAAATTTCTATCAAACCCGGAGTTACTTTTGCTGGAGATGTTTTAAATATCGGTTTAGGTAAAGTGATTGTGATTGAGCATACTCAAGGTGGCCGCAAACATCTGCA
Source organism: Nostoc sp. DedSLP04 (assembly GCF_034530775.1). Classification (NCBI taxonomy): domain Bacteria; kingdom Bacillati; phylum Cyanobacteriota; class Cyanophyceae; order Nostocales; family Nostocaceae; genus Nostoc; species Nostoc sp. DedSLP04. The sequence goes on from NZ_JAVRCL010000015.1 coordinate 120,747, forward strand.
AATGGGAGTCATCGCCGATACAGGCGGGGCATTTTTACCCAATCTCTATCAGCTCGATTTTTTGGCAGGTATTTTTAAGAATAAAAAAGAATTTGGGCAGAATATAAGCCAATTACCGGAATATGCTACGGCATATTTTTTAGTCAAGAAGTAATGCATTGACCAAAGAGGGGGAAAGGGAAAAGGTTAAAGGGAAAGGAAAAAGATGTATTTCGAGATACGTAGTACGAGAAATACAGCGTCCTCGCCTCATATCAAGCCCCTAACTTTAGTTATGGGGTTCCCTTTCCCCTTTCCCAATAAAGATGCATCCCTGCCCGAAGGGCTTGACCTGATGTCAAAAATCTATGCACGGGTTAACAATTCTAAGTTGTGGCCATCGGAGTCATAGAAATAGAAGCCACGACCTTCCTTTCTGTGGTTAATTTGTCCTTTATTGTGATGCATGGGGTCGCTACTGTATTCAATACCTGCCTCTTTGATGCGTGCAAAAATTGCATCAAATTCTTCATCATTAACGTGGAACGCATAATGATGTGGCTCGAACGCTTCAGCGTCGGCGAAGTCAAGCGTTAATGCATCATTTATATGTACAGCAGCAAAGTGACCAATGGGATGCTCGACCTCTAAACCGAAAATTTTTGCAAAGAACCTCGCCGCTGCTTCTTTGTCATGTGCGGGCACTATGGTGTGATTTAGAGTAATTGTCATGTCACACCTTCCCTCCTAATTTTGGTACTAATCCATATCAACTCTCAATTTCAGAGTCGAGAACAATAATGTTCCTTTCTATTTTATCTTTTGGGCGCTAACACCAGAGTAAATATATCTAAATCCTGGGTTCAACAGTATTGTGAACAACTGCAAACACTAAAGCTCAAGCTTAAATAAGCAAACCTGATAACTCGTATCAGTTTTACTGAAGTAATAAAACTTGATTAAAAATTGTAAAGCAGTGTAAAGTAGTTTCACAGGCAAAGACGAAACCGCCTGATTCATAAATAACCGCAATCATAAAACAATGACAACAACCATCCAACAGCGCCAAAGCGCCAATGTATGGGATCGATTCTGCGAATGGATCACCAGCACCAATAACCGGATCTACATCGGTTGGTTCGGCGTAGTCATGATCCCCACCTTGCTAGCCGCCACCGCTTGCTTCGTAATCGCCTTCATCGCTGCTCCTCCAGTAGACATTGATGGCATCCGCGAACCAGTAGCAGGTTCCTTGATTTACGGAAACAACATCATCTCTGGTGCAGTAGTTCCTTCCTCCAACGCCATCGGTTTGCACTTCTACCCAATTTGGGAAGCAGCTTCTCTTGATGAGTGGTTGTACAACGGCGGCCCTTACCAGTTGGTAATCTTCCACTTCCTGATTGGCGTATTCTGCTACATGGGTCGTGAATGGGAACTATCCTACCGCTTAGGAATGCGTCCTTGGATTGCAATTGCCTATTCAGCACCAGTAGCAGCAGCAAGCGCAGTATTCTTGGTATATCCCATCGGACAAGGTTCTTTCTCTGATGGTATGCCCTTGGGTATAAGTGGAACCTTCAACTTCATGATCGTGTTCCAAGCAGAACACAACATCTTGATGCACCCCTTCCACCAATTAGGTGTAGCTGGTGTATTCGGCGGAAGTTTGTTCAGTGCAATGCACGGTTCTTTGGTAACTTCTTCCTTGGTTCGTGAAACCACCGAAACCGAGTCCCTTAACTACGGTTACAAATTCGGTCAAGAAGAAGAAACCTACAACATCGTTGCGGCTCATGGCTACTTCGGTCGTCTAATCTTCCAATACGCTTCTTTCAACAACAGCCGTTCACTGCACTTCTTCCTCGCAGCATGGCCTGTAATCGGAATCTGGTTCACCGCCTTGGGTGTAAGCACAATGGCGTTCAACTTGAACGGTTTCAACTTCAACCAATCAATCATTGATTCTGAAGGTCGTGTGATTTCAACTTGGGCTGATGTGATCAACCGCGCTAACCTGGGTATGGAAGTAATGCACGAGCGTAATGCTCACAACTTCCCTCTTGATTTGGCTGCTGGCGATTCTGCTCCTGTAGCTCTTACCGCTCCTGCTATCAACGGTTAATCATAATCTGAGATACGCTCTTCACGATTTTCTATAAATAAAAGACGCTCTCCCGAAAGGGGGGGCGTTTTTGCATTGGGTTAATTGCTACGTTACAGCTATTTTCAGATAAATAGACAACGCGGTAGGGGCGCAAGGCTTGCGCCCCTACTTTTTTGAAGCGCAAAATGGCCTTTATCGGTGAGAACTTAGGAAATAATTATCAAAAAGTAAATTTTACGGGTAATAATTGCTAGCAGCGCAGATAATTGCCTGAAAGCTAAAGTATAAGGAGAAGCCAAAAATGATTTTACACCGTGGGCATAGGGTAGTAGCCGCTTTATTGCTGTCGGTGGTACTACTGACAACAGCCTGTAGTCCAAAAACACCGGGACGTTTTGACCAGGCACAAAAAGAAAGCACTCAACAAAAAAGCGGTCAATCGGTAGCTAAAACCGCAACTCAGGGTAGCGAATTTAATCAACTTTTTCCAAAAGCTGGTGATGGCTACCAACGCGTCTATACCCAAGAGAAAAAAGGCTTTGCGGAAGCGAAGTTGAAGAAAGGCGGTAAAGATATAGCGTTGCTGTCTATTTCTGATACCACTAGCACACCCAATGCAGCAGCAAAGTTCTCGAAAAGCACTAAAAAAATTGGCGGTTATCCCGCAATAGAAGTTGGTAAAACGCAAACTGCAATTTTGGTTGGTAAGTACCAAGTAAAAGCACTTTCTCGCGATCCGTCATTTACAGCTAGCGATCGCGAAGATTGGCTAGAGAAGTTTAATCTTAATGGTTTGGCTAGACTGAAATGATTTGCACTCCTAACATTCAGATAATAAAACCTAAATAAGGAGATTTTTGTGAGTAAATCGATTGTTGAGTTAGTCGATCAATTGCCAACTGGCGGCTTGACTGTTTCTATGTTGAAGTCTCTCGATTTTGTTGCTCCTGGAGAGTGGCAAAATACCGTTGGCTTTGTTAACACTATCAAGAAAGTCACTGGCGAAGACGACGAAGATTTAATTCAGCAAATTGGCGAACGAGCGATTTATCTATTCAATGATAAATCCCAAGGATACCAAACAGCCTTGTGGTTATATCAAACTGTTGATAATACAGATAAAGCGCTTGGTGCAGCAGCTTTAGCTAACAAAGTCGGCGAAAAAATTCCTTTGTTGGGTTTTTTAAACTCTGTCACTCCCAAACCTGATAAAGCCCAAACTATCGATCTGACATTAAAATTAGTGGCTGAGTTAGTAGCCTTCTGTCAGATTAACGGCATTCCGGGAGACAGTATTGGGGATTTTGTCGCCTCTTTAGGAGAGTACAGTGGTGAGTCGCTGATCCGCATGGTGGCATTAGTTTGCGTTGATGGTTTGATACCTTTGGGCCCAGATTTTATCAGCAAAGCGATATCTGGGCTGAATCAAACAAATCCACAGGAGTTAGAACAAAACTCAACTTTCCAAAATATCAAAGATGTGATTCCAGGGAGCAATGCTGGCAGTAAACTTAACTTTATCGGTGAAAGCTTTGACTCTGTGAAAGGTTGGATGAGTGGGTTAGTTAGCGCCAATAATTTAACGCCGCAAAAGGTTGTCCACAACTTGCAAAGTTTTACTGATATTGCTGATGACAAGTTGGACTACCTCGCAGCATTCCTGGATGTAGCAACAAATTATTATGAGCACACTGGCACGCAAACTTTAGCACATCGCTTGATTGAACGCGCGGTAGCTGAGATTTAGGTTAATGGGGACTGGGGACTGGGGACTGGGGACTAAAGATTAGGAAGCAAGATTTCCTAATACCCAATACCCAATACCCAATACCCAGTCCCTATTGGGGTAAATGCAAATCTGCGGCGATCGCGTACAAGTAAGGTTGAAAAATAGCCAAGTTTTCTAGTTTATCAAATTTACCTGTTTGCGTACCTGTGTCAAATGCAGTAGTAATTACGTAAAGTTGAGTGCCATCAAAGGCAACATGACCGATATGTTGCTCTTGTACTTCACCTTGCTGCTTAAGTCCGACGAACCCATAGCGAATTCCCTGAAGCTTACCAATGGTTACTGGTTGCGGTGGGTAGGCTGAGAAAATAATTTGTTTTCCATATTTACCCTGTCGATCTTTGGCAAACGCAGTGTAGCGATCTGCAACCCAAGTCTTAAGTACTGGTAATAACTGGGTTTGGTACTTAGGACTTTGGTAGTCTACTAGAGAAGCAGTTGGAATACGAGCTGCCAAGAGTTTCTTTCGGAAATCCTCATTGTTTGCTAATGGGTAAATATTAATCTCAACTGTACCCAAACGTTTTCCTTTGGAGGAGACACACAACAGGGGTGCATTTCCTTCACAGGGAGCAACTTGCCAGTTAGTTGGAGCAGCAGCACTTCCCAGAATTTTCTGCCAGATATTTCCCTGATTAGAGTTGGGAAGTTTGGCAACGGTAGGAGATTTTACTACTTTGGGTGAAGAAAATTGGGGTAAAAAAAATTTGGCTCCCACCAGTATTGACACCAGCAAAATAGAACCTAGTAATAAATGATAAAGTCGTAACATTTTTTCAATATCCAGAGCCAGGGATTGCAGACTAACGATATCTACAATACTTTATGGATCTCTACTTCGGGAGAGTTTCTGGCTATGATGTATATCTAAGAACATCAATCAAGTTGTTCTTAGATTACATCTTATGGTTTATTGCCTAAGTTGACACATTAAGCAATACTGTACTCCTAGAAATAATTTGTATTGCTTTCAATGGTTTCAGGCATTTAATCTTCGTCAAGGGCTGGGAAAGCTTCTTCAAGCTGCCACAACCGATCTTTATTTTCAACGAACCAAATACGAGTTTCTGGAGTTAATTTACTCCAAATGTCTTCAACCGGGATGTGAGGAGATGCATACTGATAATGCTGACCAAGTGATTTAAGATTGTCCGCTACATCACGGGGAATTCCAAATTGTTCCCAGTCAACTGTGATATGTCTTCCCGAAACTCCGGCTGTGGGGTCGAAAACCAATTGTGCCGATCTGACTAAATCAGCAAAGTGTTTCGGTTTGAGTTTGGTGATTTCTTGAATTTGGAGTGATTCGTTATGCTCTTGAGACATGATCGCCGCAGTGGTAAAGATTAGTGATTCAGTTGAATTTACTGCCAGAGATTTTTATCCCAATATTTTTACTTTAGCGCAGAGCCACTAACTCGATCGCGACTTAACCACACAAGGGGTTTAAGTAAATCGTTTAAGGTGATAAAATTTACCACACATATAGCAGTACAATGTCTAAGCTAGTAATGAAAAGTTTGTAGTAAGCACTAAAGTGCTTAGAAAATAAGGACTTTAGTCGAATGGCACTAAGTTAAGATACAGCCCTTGCCCCAACTGGTTCCCAGCCTGGAGGCTGGGAAACCATTCTCAGAGGCTCCGCCTCCTCTTTCTTGACAAGAGCCTCTCGGAACTCGTTCCCAGGCTGGGAACGAGGATACAATAAGCCTTTGGGCTTTTCTTAGTGTGGTTCGACTAAAGTCTTTACTACGAACTGTTCCCAGTACCTATTTTAGTGACGAGTATAGGAATGCTCAAAGTGAGTTTTGAGTGTATGAGCCATAACAGAGATGACAATTGCTGCTATGGAAACCGATATTGCTGCGATTTTGATTCTAGAATCATCTGCAAGCATTGCTACAGCAGCTAGAGCGATCGCTACCCCAATACAACCTTGTTTGACCCTATTTGTCAGCTTATAAGCTCGATTGCAAGAATTACAAATAAGTGTGTGTCGTGAAAATCTGTCTAGCAAAATCGGCTTTGAATTCAACTCGTTATTCTCAACATTTTTAAATGTAGAATAGCCTTGATAAAAAGGCAAAGATGAGCCAAATTTATCTAGCCACTTACGGAACTCAATCACTAATGTGTCAGATGTTTTCAGCGGCAAATATAATTCTTTGAGACTTCTTCCCAAGCGTTCAATTTCTGCTTGTTGTCCCGCAATCAGAGGCAAATCCTGCTCCAATATTTTGTTCGTATTCAAGTGATCGAGCCAGCGCGGCCTCAGCTTGACTCCCCAAGTCATGAAATTACGATAACCTCTAGCTAAAAGACGACATCGCCCTTTACCTAAAGGAATTGAATACAAAGCTAGTCCAAATGTCCAATCTTTTTTTTCAATATAAGCAGTATTTAACACAAGACTTGGAGCAACAAAATCAATATATTTCCAGGCTTCATTTGATTTTTTAGCTCCCCGCCACCTGCCTTTAACCCCCTGAACCGAATTCTCTAGCACTTCCATTTCTAGCGGTTGGGCATTTTTCCGATTACCACCACCCCTAGTGCCACTATGGCTAATAGCAACATGAGCAGGATCGATGACGTTTTCTACTAGATATGTTTAGACATGTCCTTAAAACAAAAGTTATGGAAAAATGATACAGAAATAAAAATT